>JANWHO010000291.1 GCA_025450375.1 Chloroflexota bacterium | reverse complement strand
GCTCCGGCCGGCGGCGCCTGGTCCGCCTGGTCCTCTCTCGGCCGGATGCCTTCCCCATCGGATGGCAAAGCCGCCGCCTCGCCGGCGGGCGTGATCCTGGTCATCCCGCGATTGGCGGTTCGGGCGCCGGTCGTGGATCGAGGAGTGAATGCCCAGGGCGAGTTGCCGATCGCGAACGGGTTTAGCGTCACCCACTATACCTTCTCGGCCAGGGTGGGCGAGCGGGGAAACTATGTCGCCTACGGGCATGATGATATTCAGGGGAGTGTGTTCGCGAGCCTTGGTTCGCTGCGAGGAGGCGACCCCATCGAACTGCTCCAGGCGGGCCGGCGCTTCCTGTATCGGGTCACGGGGACTCAGGTGGTCTGGCCTTCCGATGTCGCCGTTCTCCGCTCAACCTCGCGCGCGACCATGACCTTGATCACCTGTACCCCGTACATGGTCGACACCCAGCGGATCGTGGTCAGCGCCTCGCTGGCGGGGGTTGAGGGGGTTTAGTAGTTTGGGGTAACCGCGCCGCCGTATCTACACTACCGCCGGTTGTGTGGAAGGAAGTGCGCAATGATCTGGCTCACGCGGTTCGACGGCACGCGCTTCGCGCTCAATGCCGACATTATTCAGTCTATTGAGGAGACCCCGGATACGGTGATCACGATCACCAATGGGCATCACTTTGTCGTTCGCGAACGAGCCGATGACCTTATGCGGCAGATCATTGACTTCCGCCATCGGGTTCTGGTGGGCTTCGGGGATCACCAATGAAGAAGAAACTGGATCTGGCCACGACACTTGGCTTCGTCCTAGCCATTGGGTCGTTGGTTGGCTCTATCGTCCTGGAGCACGGCAGTCTTATGTCGTACTTCAACATTTCCGCCGGCCTGATTGTCTTTGGGGGCAGCCTGGGCGCGGGCATGATCGCCTTCCCCATGGGGGTGGTCAAGAGACTGCCCAAAATGATCATGCTGTCCATGCGCGAACCGGTGCAAGACCCAGCCGCCATCGTGCAGCAATTCGTCAAGCTGGCCGAGCGCGCCCGGAAGGAAGGGCTGCTGGCCTTGGAGCAAGAGGCGCCCACCATCCTCGACCCGCTGATCCGGAAGGGCATCATGCTGGTGGTCGACGGGACCGACCCGGAGGTGGTCACCCAGGTGATGGAAATTGAGATCGCCGCCCGCGAGGCCCGGCACGAGACTGGGATCAGCATGCTGGAGGCGTTGGGCGGTTTCGCCCCTACCCTGGGCATCCTGGGCACCGTCATGGGTCTGATCCGTATTCTGGCCCACATGAGTTCAGCTGGCGAGATGGCATCCTCCATTGCCGTGGCGTTCACCGCGACCCTCTATGGGGTGGGCTCGGCCAACCTGTTCTGGCTGCCCCTGGCCACGAAGCTCAAGCGCCGCTCGGCGATCGAGGGCGAAACGGCGGCCCTGATCGTGGACGGGGTAGCCGCCATTCAAGCGGGCGATAATCCGCGGATCGTGCAAGAGAAGCTGGCCGGCTATATTCTTCCCGCCAAGGGGAAGAAAGCCGCCAAGGACGCCGCCGCGCCAGCCGGCGCCCCGAGCCCCGCCAAGGCAGGGGCCTAGACCGATGCGCGCCAAAAAACCGAAGGTCGTGAAGGAGAATAGCGAGCGCTGGCTCCTGACCTACTCCGACTTGATCACTCTGCTGATGATCTTTTTTATTCTGCTCTACGCGATGTCCACCACCAACGCGCGGAAGTTTCAGGATCTAACGGGCGCCCTGCAACAAGCCTTTAACAACGGCCAGTACCAGGACGTCACCCTGGGCGGCAGCCCCGGCAACCCGCACACCCTCTCCGGTACCGCCCCAGGCAAGGCGGCCAAGATCAAGGTTCTGCCCAAGACGCCCACCCTATCCCAGATCTCCAAAATGATTGGCCTGCCCACCTCGGTGTTGACGGTGAGCCGTTCGCGAGAAGGGGTGGTCCTCAGCCTGGGCGGAAGTTTCCTCTTCTATCCCGGCGATACCCATCTCAAACCGGAATCCTCGTACCTGCTCTCACGCGTATCCAACGTGCTGGGCAGATTGCCGAACACCATCCGCATTGAAGGAAATACCGATGCCCAGGGCGGCTCGACCTCTTTTTCCTCAAGCTGGGCTCTCTCCGCCATGCGCTCGGTCTCCATCGTGGAATACCTGAGCACAAAAGGAGGGATAGCGCCCAAAAGGCTACAGGCGGAGGCCCTGGGCGAGTACCACCCTGTCGCCCCGAACACCACCCCGCAAGGGCGGGCAAAGAACCGCCGCGCCGACATCGTCATCCTGTACCCCTAGCGGAAACGGAGCGCGCGATGCCTGACGCCCTGTCACAAAACCAAATAGACGCGCTGCTCGCCCAGGCAATTGGGGGAACCGAGGGCGACCCAGCGGGCAAGGAACGTTTCCGCTCGATCCGAAGCTATGACTTCCGCCATCCGAGCAAGCTGTCCAAGGAACAACTGCGCACCCTGCAAATGGTGTTCGAGAGCTACTCGCGCACCGTGGGGACCGCCCTATCGTCGGTCCTCCGCTCCCAGGTGCATATCGCCCTGGTCTCGGTGCAGCAGGCCATATTCGATGAATACGCCCGCGGGCTGCCGGCTACCACCCTTTTGCATCTCGCCTCGGTCGAGCCCCTGCCGGGGAACATCATCTTTGAATACGATCTTGGCACGGCCTTCCTGATGATGGACCGTTTACTCGGGGGCATTGGCAAGGCGCCGGCTCATGAGCGCGAAGTCACCGACATCGAGACGATCCTGCTCCAGACCATGGCCGGCACCTTCATCGAGAGTTTCTCCGAGGCGTGGCAAAGCATCGTTCCCATCCAGACCAAGTTGCTCCGCCTGGAATATACGCCCCGCTATTTGCAAACCGTTCCCATGAACGAGCCGGTCGTGTTGATCCTTTTCGATCTGCGGGTCATGGAGCGGCAAACCACCATGAGCATGTGTATTCCCTACTCGGTATTGGAGCCAATCGCCGCCGACCTCAATGTTCAATCGATGTTCATGGCCGCCCAGAAGGAAGGCTCCGAGGTAGAAAGCGCGGACGCGCCCAGCCGTCTCCGGCAAGTGACCATCCCGCTGGTGGCTATGTTGGGATCGACCACCCTCAGCCTGGGCGTGATCAACGATCTGCAAGTGGACGATGTGATTCGCCTGGATGGTCTGGCCACCGAGCCGATCATCGTATCGGTGAACAAGAAGCCAACCTTTGTCGCCCGGCCCGGACTGGCCCGTCAGGGCATGGCGGTTCAGGTCCTGGGCGTATTACCGGATGAGGATGCATGACGATGATGGATACCGCGCCCGCGTACCTTGAAAGCCCCGCCGCGAGCCAGGCATACCTTACCCTGCAGCGCGCCGCCCAGGATGTGCTGAGCGGGATCATCGGCAGGCATCCGACCGTGACCTTCCTCGGGCGCCGGCCGGTTCCCGCCAACAACCTGGCCCAATCCGGGAAGAACGTGCTGGTCGAATTGCAGTTCGAGCAGCCAAAGGATATCCATCATAGTATTCTCCTCCTGGCCGACGACGCCGATCTGGCCCGCCTCTTCGGCCTGGGCAAGGACGATGACGGTGAGGAGGTGCTGACCGCCGAGGCGCTGCTCAGCCTCGGCGACATGTTCAGTTCCTTCCTGGACGCGATCGCCGGCGAGTTGCCCTGGCTCTCGTCCGCCCCCCGTGCCTGGTTGGCGAACCTGGAGCCGATTAACGCCGACACGAGCGGCAATACCCGCTTTGACCTCCCCGCCGGGCTCGCCTCGGAAGAGATCCTGCACGAAATCGTGGTCTCCATCGCCATGAGCGCCGAAGAGTCCTGCGCGCTTCTGGTGGTGATCGGCGAAAAGGGTGAGCAAGCATTGTTGGGACTCAACGCGGCTCCGCCCATCCCGGCCCCGCGCCCGGCGCCCGCGGCGGCCCCAATGCCGGTGCAGGCGCCTTCCCCGCCCTCGGCGGCCGCGCGGCCGGCCGGCAACGTGCAAAATGCCGCTTTCAGGCCGTTGGCGATCGAACAGCCCACCGGCCGAAGCAGCAGCATCGATCTGATCCGCGACGTGCCGCTCAAGGTGACGGTCGAATTGGGCCGGGCATCCCTGACGGTGCGCGAGATCCTCGCTCTTGGCGCCGGATCGGTGGTCGAGCTGGACCGGCTGGCCGGCGAGCCGGTGGATGTCCTGGTGAACGATCGGATGATCGCGCGCGGCGAAGTGGTGATCGTGGATGAAAGCTTTGGGGTCCGGATCACGGACCTGGTGAAATAGGTCGATTGATGAGGAAGAAGATGAAAGCTCGTCGCCCGCGTCTCCTGCTCTGGCTGCTCTCCGGCTCCTGTATCCTGTGGATGGCCGGCGTGACTGCCGGAGCGCCCGTCGCCGCGCGGGGAATTGGGACCGGCTCGGTCCCGACGCCGGTCTCCGTGGCGCCAACCCATCACGAGAGCGCCGCCAGAATCGCTTTTCATGTGGTCGCCGCCACCCGCCTTACCATCGCCACCGCTCCTCCGGCGCCGGTTCCGGCCACCGTATCACATGCGAGCCCGGTCCTGCACCTGACTCCCTATACGCCGATAGCGACCGGCGGCAGCCAGTCATTCGATGCCGGAACCATCACCGGCCTCGCGATCAAGTTCGCGATCGTGCTCGGGCTCCTGTTCATTGTCTTGCGCGTTCTGAAGGCGATCCTGCCCAAAATGCAAGGCGGCGGCAAGGGAGTCGAAGGCGCGCTGGTGCTGCACAGCGAGTCGATCGGCGACAAGCAACGCATCGTGTTGCTGGACCTCCACGGCCAGTTGGTCGCGGTCGGAATTTCCGGCGGCGCTATCAGTCCCCTCGCCACCATTGACCAACCGGACGCGATGGAGTCGCTCCGGGCCCGCTACTCCTCGATCAACCAGGCAGTCCCTGGGTACAGGGAAAGCACCGAACAACCCCCGATTGGCCATTCGTTCGCCGAGGCGCTCAAGCGGGCCGGGATCGTCGGCCAGCGCCAGACCGGCGCGCCCCCCGCTCCCCGCGCCGTGCTGACCATCCCGTTCCTCCAGCGAGCGGCGGCGAGCCGTGACGCGGGCCCGGCGAAGGCCGCCGCTCCCCGCCCGCCCCGTCCTGGACGAAGCCCACGCCGCCAGGCGACCAGTCAGGCCGCGACGGAGCCGGTGCTGCTCGATGCCCTGGAAGCCATGCGTTCGCTTCGCCAGAAGGTTGAGAGTTCATGAACATTCCCAGCATCACGATTGGGGCCGGCCACGGGGCAAACGGACTGGGCAGCGCGGTCCAGGTTCTGCTGCTGATCACCCTGATCACCCTGGCCCCCTCGTTGGTGATCATGCTCACCGCGTTTACCCGAATCATCGTGGTGCTGGGCTTCGTGCGATCGGCGATCGGCATTCCCCAAACCCCGCCCAACCAGGTGCTTACCGGCCTGGCGATCTTCCTGACTTTCTTCATCATGACCCCCACCATGAACACGATCAACAACACCGCCCTGCAACCGTTGATGGCCAATAAGATCTCGCAAGGGGAGGCGCTCAATCGCGCCCAGGTACCGATCCGGTCCTTCATGTTCAAGCAAGTACGCGAGAGTGATCTTTCCCTGATGATCTACGCGGCCCGCGAGGCGCGACCGCGAACCCAGGCCGACGTGCCGACTCTGGTGCTGATCCCCGCCTTTATCTTGAGCGAGTTGCACACGGCCTTCCAGATCGGGTTCATGATCTTTCTCCCCTTCCTGATTATCGACATCGTGGTCTCCAGTGCCCTGATGGCCATGGGGATGATGATGTTGCCCCCGACCACCATCTCGCTGCCCTTCAAGCTGCTGCTGTTCGTGATGGTGGACGGCTGGCACCTGGTCGTGCAGTCGCTCATCCTGGGGTTCCACTGAGGGAAGTGCTTCGTCCTGGGAGCGGCGTGCTTGCCTGGCCTCCTTGTCTTTGACCTTCTGATCGGCCATCCTAAGATCAGAAGCGGCAACAAGTCGCAATTTGCCATGTAGAAGCGACTGGGTGACTGCTATTCGATCAAGCGCCGGTGGGAGCGGGTACGAATGACCCTGGGGACGGTCCTGAATGGGCGCTACCGCCTCCTCGACATCCTCGGGGACGGGGGGATGGCCCGTGTGTTCCGAGCCGAGGATCTCAGGCTGCGGCGTGTCGTGGCGCTCAAAACCATGCATCCGCGGTACCTGGACCAGCCCTCCTTCGTGCGGCGATTTGAGCAAGAGGCGCGGCTGGCGGCCGGCTTGACGCACCCTCATATCGTGGCCGTGTACGACGTGGGCAGCGATGGGACCATGCCCTATATCGTGATGGAATACGTGGAGGGCGGATC
>JANWHO010000290.1 GCA_025450375.1 Chloroflexota bacterium | reverse complement strand
AGGAGGGCGACCTCGCCGCTTAACCCCTGCTCGGCCCGCGCCTGGCGATACAACGCCCACTCCTCGGGGAGGAGGGCGGGCTCGTAAAAGTCTTGCGTATTGCTCTTAGCCATCAGTCCCCTCCCGAGCCAGAGCGGCACGACGGGCCCGCGCCTGCTCGTTCACCCGCTTCCGGTGCCGCTCCACTCCGGCGATCAGGGTGGGCGCCGGCTCGAAGAGATGGCAGCGGGCTGGGTCCACATGAGCCTGGGCCGGGATGCGGTTCCGCGCCAGGGCCGCCTCGCTGATCGGGTGCTCCCAGCGATCCTCCTCGCAACGGCGAAGCGTGAGATGAATCAACCCCTGCTGCTGGTTGATCACCGGCACGGAGGTTTCCCGCGCGTGCCCGCACCGCCCACACAATGCTTTCGGCACGTACTCCACGTCGCGCGGCTGGAAGCGAGTACGGAGCGCCTCGACATAACTGACCGTCTGGCCCCCGGTCCAGCAGACCTCTAGCGGGCATGCGGCTCCCAGGCAGCCGTGGTAGGTATTGTCGTGATCGATGCAGGGGTACCAGGGCGCGAGGGGACGCTCGCGCACCATCCCCACCAGGAGCGGGCGCGGCGGTTCCTCGACATGGTACCCGAAGTCGCTTTCCAGCCCAAGCGCCTCGCTGATTGCCTTGTCTTCCATGCGCCTTTTAAACTCCTTCACAGCCCAGCACTAGCTCATGCAGGCTTTCGAGCGCGTGATAGGTGCGCGAGAGCGCGACTATTCTGCCGTTGATGGGCGGCGCGATCTGGTCGGTGATCGCGATCACGTCGCCCAATTCCAGGCCGGGATGCGTCCCAATGGCCAGGGTTGCCTGGAGGGTCAGCCGCTGCTCGCGGGCCAGGGCCAGGCCGGCCAGGAGCGAGGCCGATGCTGAGTTGGCGGCGAAGCCCTCCACGATCAGGGCGTAGCGTTCCTGCCCCACCGTGGCGGCGTCGGCGAAGTCCCATGCCTCGGCCATGGCGGCGGGCGCGTGTTGCGGACCATAGACCACCAGGTGGTTGGCCCGCTCGCCCTCCTGGGTCAGATGCAGGTACTCTACCTCATCCAGGGCGCCGCTCCCCGGCGCCGGGGTGCTCCATACCGCCGGCTGGGCGCTGCTCTTGCCGGCCACCGTGGGCACGTCGATGGCGGCGAAAGCCGGCCCGGCGCCCGGTACGACGCGGACCCGGATGGCCCCATCGTAGACGGCGAGCAGCCGGGCGATGGCGGTGTGATAGGGATGGCCCGCCGGCACCTGAAACAATGGCGGAGTTTGGTTGAACTGGCTGGACGGATCGATGACGGCGGCCGCGTCGAAGCCGCCCATCGCCGCCAGATCGGCCAGAATGTAGGCCACGGTCTGGTTGGCGTAGCTGATCGGGGTTGGCGCCGCCCGCTCCAGGAAGCGGAGGCGGTCGCTGGCCACGATGGTGATCTGGTTCAGGTCGGCGGCGCGGGTCAGGGTCCATTGATCGACATAGAGCAGATGGGTGGGAATCAGCCCCGCGCCAATGAATCCCTGGCTAAGCAAGATCTGCGCGTTCGCGGCCAGGGCCGGAAGGCTGGTGTAGGCGCCGGTGCTGTTGTCCAGAGTCGCCACCAGTTTCGCGGGCATCCCCTCGCGCTCGATCAGATCCAGTTGGCTGAGGTCCGCCGTCAGATCGCGATAGTCGGCGGCGGGGCCGTAGAGCGGCGCCCGCCGGACCGCCTCGGCGGCCACAAGCAGGGTGCAGGTGGCGTGGCGGAGCCAGGCGGCCCCGGAGGGGAAATTCGCCTCGTCCTCAAGGGGCGCCTGCCAGTGCGCGAAATCCGCCGACTGGGTGCGGGCAACCCGTGTATAGGCCACTCCGCTCACCACCCCGCTGTCCTCTAGCTGATAGACGAGGCGATAAGCGCCATCGAACCGGCTCAGGTGCGGGTAGCGGACGGTGAGACCGGCGCTGGTATCGACCGGGATCACGAGCGAGAGGACGGCCCAGGCCGGCGATCCGCTGGTGTTCACCGTGGTGGTCTGAATGCTGTATGCCTCGCCGGTCGCTCCTTGCAGGGCCAGCGCCACGGCATAATTGCCGGCACCCGTGCCGATGGCGGCGATCCCGACAATCGTGTTCTGATCGCCGTTGGGCCAATCGGTATGGCTCCAGGAGCCGGCCAGCTTCCAGACCGCCAGGCGGATCGCGCCCAGCCCAAGGGCATCATAGGCCACCAGCACCAGGCTCAGGTCGCCGTCGGCGGCCAGTCCGGCACAGCGGGCGGCGGGGTCGAACAGGAGGGCCGGCGCGCTCCAGGTGATGCCGCTATCCAGCGAGTCCACATGGAAGATTCCCGTGCTCGCTCCGGCTTGCCAGAGCAACCTTACGGTCGCCCCCGCCACATAGAGCGCCACTCCGGCCTGGCCCCGCCCATCGGTGCTGATCGTGATCCAACTTCCCCATTGGGCGGCGTTGGTGGGATCGGTCACCCGGCGCGCGTAGACGGTTTGCGGCGGGCCCGAACTGATGTAGGCCGAGATCACGGAGCCGTCGGAGGCGATCACCGATCCGGTGGGCCCGGTCCCGGACCAGCCGCCGGCATCGGCGAAGCGCGGCCAGATCGCGGCTAACTCCAGCTTGAGATCGGGGACGGCGCCGGGAGTGGTCAGCGCGGTCGTTTGAGGGGTGGTGAGCGTACGCATCAGGCTTCCACCAGCACCACGACGACGTGGTAGCTTGGCGAGGTCAACTGGGTACGGGGGTCGCGCACCTGCTCCTCGTAGTCGTCGAAATGCACTGTATACACCATCCCATCCAGGTCCGTATAGGCCAGGGTTGTCGTCCCGCCCGCTGGTGTCTTCTCGTAGCTGAGGCGCAGACCATCGCGCAGCGCCCTACCCGTGCCGGACAGCGGAGCGCCCGTGTAGTCGCGCAGCCCATCGACGCAGAGGAGTTGCATCCGCCATTCGCGTTTCCCCGGCCCCAGATCGACATACCGCTCGGCCCCGCTTTTGGTCAGGGTGGCCTTGCGGATTCGCGCCCGCTTCATCACATAGCTATGCGGCTCCACGAAGTAACCGATCCTGTCGAGAATCACCTGGCAATCGACGCCCAGGGTAGGCATGGTGTCCTCCTTCTAGGTCCACTGCCACCGGCGGCCCACGTCGCCCCACTGGGTGGTGGCGGCGTAGGCGGCGTCGCGTTGCTGCTTCACGTCCTCCAACCGCTCCTGGAAGCGGGTGAGCAGATTGGTGCCGGCGGCCAGCCAGTGCTCCGGCGTCTTCACCTCGCTCACCCGGTCGCGCAACTCTCCGTCCTGATAATCGAACAGATCGTTGGTGGGCACCTGGTTGGCCAGGCAGGCGAAGGCGGCCGCGCCCAGGAGGACGATGTCGTGGTGTTGCTCGGGGATCGTGGTCCCGCCGTGATTCCAGACGTGTTTGCCGGCGTAGGTGATCGCCAGATTGCCGGGATTGGCGAGGCTGGGCAACCGGCTCTCTCCGATCCGCAACTCCACCAGCGGCGCGTTGGCCGTGGTATCGGTAGCCGGCAGCGGCACCCCGAGCGCGCTGTCCGGCGCTCCGTCCTGATAACTGCTGGCGGCGTTATCGCCGATCGTGGCCGCCAGGAGTTGGCTGCCGTCCACTCCATTGGCGGCGGTGCGGTAGAGATTCCGCCCCTGGCAGTAGGGGGCCGGACCCAACGGCAGGGTAAGGGTTGCCTGCCCGCCCGCCAGGGTCAGGGGCGCGCTGGAGGGACCGGCCAGGGTCTCGCCGCTCACCCCGAGAAAGCTCACCCGGTAGCGGTAGGCGCCGGTCAGCGGACCCGCCGCGCCAGCGGCGGCGGAGGGGGCGGCGGGTGTTCCCAGGCCGGGCTGCGTCAACTCCTGGAAGGGCACATAGAGGCGGGGGTATTCGCCGGTGGGATACTCCACCGCCTCCACCCACCAGGTAGGGCCGCCCAGGCCGCCGTTGGGGACGCCATAGAGGCGGCTGCCCCCTACCGCCGGGACAAGCGCCGTCCGCGGCCAGGGCGCGACAAAGCTGTATTGGTCGAGCGCCCGATCGATAGCGCGTTGCAGGTCGCTATCCTGCCAACGGGGACTGGCCCCCGCCTGGTCGAAAATGTCCTGGCGCAGGCGGATCAGCGCGTCGTCAATGGTGGGCGCCGCGAAGGGCCAGACGGGCGCGGCGGCCGGCAAGACCAGGGGCATTGAGGGGTTCTCCTTTTATCGCAATCTCCGTAGCGTCACCTGCCAACGGCTGGGAACCAGCCCGCTCAGCCGGTAGGCCACGATCTCAAGCTGAATCGCCGCCGCGATGCTGGCCGCGTCGAGCGCCGGGACGCCCGCGCCAATTGGAGTCAGGGCAATGTAGGCGATCGGACGTGGGTCCACCTCGAGCGGCAGCTCCGCCAGATACTCGCTGACCTGCCGCGAGACCGTATCCTCGGTGGCGGGGTCATTCGTGCCCTGCTGCTTGAGGATCAGGCTCACCGGGCGGGCCGTCTCTCCTCCGTAGGCGGTGCGGTAGACCGCGGCCACCGGCGTCGCGCGACCAATTCGCATGATGGCCCGGTTAGCCAGGATCCGTTGCACCTTGGCGGGAGTCAGGCTCATGGGCGTCGCGCCAGCTGCAAGGGACTGGGAGAGATCAGGCCGGCCGCGAACAGGGCCACCGTAGCCAGATACGAGGCGGCCCGCGTCTCGTGCAAGCTCACCGCCTCGACCAGCAGGTAGCCCAGGGCGACCAACGCCGCCACCATCGCCAGAGCCGACAGCGCGGCGATGAGCCGCCCGCCCGCTCCGCCGCTGACGGCGGTCTCCGCCTCGCGTACCAACGTGGACTGAGCCTGCTCCATGGTCATGGCCATTCCGATCATCCTTTCACTCTTCGCTGCTTGTGCTCATCTGGCGCGGCGACCACGACCCCTCCTGAAGCACAGAGGCACGGAGGGAATGGAAAACACAGAACGCGGCTCCGGTTCGCGCGGCAGTCCTTGCGCGCTGGGCTCACTCTGGGTCGGCGGCGTGGCCTTCCACCGTGCTCACCCTTCTCCCAGGGCAGTCATCCGTGTCTTCCATTCCCTCTGTGTTTCTGTGCTTCAGGAGGGACGCACCGCTGTCCGCCCCTACAACGCGCCCTCAGCGCGCGGGCGATACATGGGCGAGAAAATAGAGCACCACCGCCAGCAGGAAGCCGAACAGTTGCAGGCCGACCGCCGCCAGTATGTAGTTCAGCTTGGCGTCCACCGATTGCACGGCCGCCGCCACATGGTTCAGCCGCTCCCGGCTCACCTGGCCGAAGGCGCACCCTTCCAGGTCCAGCTCGTGGCGCAAGACCGTCATCATCGTGCGTGCCACCAGCATCCTCCTTCCCCTCACGGCCTGAAAATGACCCCGATCCTACCCCAACCCCACCCAGCAGGCGCCCGGATTGGCCGTTACCGTCGTCCCATCGCGCCGGTACAGGGTCAGGTTGAACCCAGTCAGGGTGATCGCGCCCGCCGCCACCTCGTAGGCCGGGTCCAGACTGGTGGCGACCACCGCCGGGAGGACACCCGCCGCCGGTGGGGCGGTGAACGGCTGGGGGAACGTGATCACCAGCACGACCGAACTCTGGCTGACGAACGGGAAGGTCACCGTCCCCTGTTGAATCCGGGTCTGGGCCTCGTTCGCCTCCACCTGATACCCGTGCCGGCGCCAGCGGCCCACCTCCAGCGCCTCCACCCGCCAATAGGTGCCGGTGCTGGCTGGATTGATGGTCGAGAGCAGGGTCACGGTCACCGTATGGACGACATCGGCGAGCCCGTGGGCCAGCAGCACCCTCTCCTGGGGCGCCGAGGCTCCGTTGCTGTCGGTGAGGTCGCTGGTGGAAGTCGGATAGGCCCGGTAGAGGTCGATCGTCGTCGAGGGTCCGCCGTCCACGCGCACCCCGATCTGGCCGCAGTCGGAAAAGCGGCGGCAGAGCAGGGAAAGCTCGCTAAAACGCCCGCCGATCGTCAGACTGTCGCCCGGATGGTTGGTCACCCCCTCGCTCTGGCCGCCCGAGGCGCTGAGCGCCGATCCCTGATAGCCCGTGTGCGTGGTCCAGCCCGACCCGCCGTAGGCGATCTGGGCGGCGCCGAAGGGCAGCCGGCCCATCTCCCAGCTTTTCCCCGCCCCGTAGGGACCGCCCGCGAAGGGAACCGCCGTCAGGGGCGCGAGGTGCCGGGCGATCTCCTCCGCGATCGCCGCGTGCCCGAGGTCGGTGGGTAACACGCTGCTGAGCGCCGTATTCAGCCAGGGATCGTAGCCGCCGTTCGGCCCTCCGGCCGTGTAGCGGTCGAGGAACAGTTGGCGGAGATCGGCCAGATCACAGCCGGCGCGGGCCGCCACTGTCCGGACCGCGGCGGCATAGTCATCGATCGCGCCCGTGCTCAGGGCTGGGGTACACAGCAGGACCTCGGCCTGGCTCAAGGT
>JANWHO010000289.1 GCA_025450375.1 Chloroflexota bacterium | reverse complement strand
TGGCCCCTGACGTGGTGTGGGCAAGCGCCCAGCGCCTGACCATGGCCCTGGATGATAGCGGAAAGCTGAGAACCGCCCCGGAACTGGCCGTTGAGGTGCTCTCCCCCGGCGTGCTTAACGAGCGCCGCGACCGCGAGGCGAAGCTGAAGCTGTACGCTCGCCGAGGTGTGGACGAATACTGGATCGTGGATTGGCGGCTCCGCGCCGTGGATGTCTATCGGCGCAGCGGCGCCACGCTCGAGCTATTCGCGCGCTTACCCGGGGAGGATGTACTGGAATCGCCGCTGCTCCCTGGCTTTATCGCCCCATTGTCACGGGTCTTTCCCGCCCGGGATCGCTGGTAGGCTTCGCCCCGCGGTTGCGCTCACGCGCTGGCCGATTGCTCCACGGGTAAGAGATCGATCGCTTCAGGCAGCACACTCGCAATCAACGAGATGCGGGATACCGCGCCGGCAAACTCCATTGGGGTCAGACAGATCAAGTCCATGGGTTCATGCCCACCCACCCGGTACCAGATTTGCCGCGGACCGACGGCACGGCGCATTGGCTCGATACCGTCGAAGCGCGGCGACACGATGATCAGATCATAGTCGCTGTCACTTTGCTCGTCTCCGCGTGCGCGGGAACCGAAGAGCAGTACCCGACTCGCATCCAGGTCATCACGACGTTGCAGCGCAAACCGCCTCAGGGCGGTGCTGGCGATGGATGAAGCTGCGTCTCGATCCACACTACTACTCATTCCGCCTCGTCAAAATGCCGGCCAGCCAATGTAGGGGAAACCTCATCAACTGGCGCGCGCCCGCTCGCTGGATCTGGATAGCGCACTAAATCGAGGGCCGGATTAAGGGTCGCCAGATCAGCCCCTATGTTAGCAGGCGCCGCTACCTCCTGGCCAAGATATTCCAGGTCGTGTGTTCGAGGCGCCAACCTGCCTTGCTGTTCGATGTACAGCGCCTTGAGGCTCTTCTCGACAGCCTGCTAGGCGAACCAGGAAGCAGCATAGTGACGACCGGCGGCAAGGGTGACTCAAGGTGCGGTAGTTCAACGGTTTGCCAAGTGGGGCCGGACCCAGGTCCGGTACACTACACTGAGGAAGGCTGGGATGTGTAACACCGCCGACTTCCCCACTGGGAGGAGAATCCTCATGCATCGATCGCCCGTACCCGCGAACAGCGATATCGAGTGGCTGTTATTGACGACTCCCGATGATGCGGAGGAGGCGCCCTGGATGACCACGCCCGAGTTTCAATGGCGGGTCTGTGTCCTATTGATGTCGATCCTGGAGCGTCACAAGCGAGCCCATCGGTTGCGCTGGTATCTGATCGCGGAAATGAAGGTCACGATGCCGCGCACGATCATTCCCCGAGATCTCGATCTTGGTCCCGATCTGATGATGGCGGAAAGTGACGATCATGAGCGCCGGTCCTGGAACGTGGCGGCTGAAGGTGGACCGCCGCTCTTCGTGCTGGAGGTGGTAACGGAAGAGAGTTGGCACCGCGACACGGTGGAGAAGCCGCTTCTGTACAAAAGAATGGGGGTGCGGGAATACGCGATTTTCGCGCCCAAGCGAACCACGCCCGGGCCCAGATTGTTTGGTCATCACCGGAACGCGCGCGGCCAGTGGGTGACATGGACCCCTGACGCGCCAAACGTCCTACGGATTGAGGCTCTCGGAGGATTGCGGCTGTTCGTGGATGGTGACCGATTGGGCGTGCTTGACCATGACGGAACTGTCCTCCTGTCCGACGAAGAGGCGGCGGACGCGGCGGCGGAGGAAGCCGCGCGAGCGGATCGGGAGTCACGGCGGGCTGAGAAGTTGGAAGCGGAGTTGCGGGAGCTTAAGGCGCGGTATGGCCTGACGGATACATAAACATCATGGTCGTCCGAAGGGGTCGGCGCCAACCCCTTCGGGCGACCGTTCTCCGCGCCGCCCGAGCCGTAACGGGGATCATGTCCCTTACTCGCTCCCCGGCGCGATACCCCGATTCTTCCGCATGCTCACGATCACGTCCCCGGCCAGGGACGCCGCCGGCCCCTGGGTAATTGCCTGGATCGTCGCCGGATCCAGCTTGTGCTCGCGGTTCTCGGTCAGCAGGCCGTTGGTCTCCTGTCGAGTATCGGTAAGCTGGGTGTAGCAAAAGCCCGCGATGGGCGCGCAGGCGAGCACCGCCTCCACCAGCTCCTTGTATTTGGCCAGATAGGTTGGGGCGTCGCCGACCGTACCATAGCCAAACCAGCTTTCGTCCGCTTGGGGCCGGTAGCTGATCCCCCCGAACTCGGTCAGCATGAACGGCGTCCCTTCCGGCACCTCGCCGGTGAGCGAGAGCACCCGGCGCCCTGGCTGCACATGGGCCAGGGTGATCGCCAGGGCCTCCGGAGAGGCATAGCGATTAGTCAGGGTTTGGCCGGAGAAGCTGTAGTCGTGAATGCCGAATATATCGGTCTCCATCTGCTCCCAGCCATCGTTGCCGATCACCGGCCGGGTGGGGTCAAGGGTTTTGGTCAAGTGGTAAAGGCTCTGGAGGAAATGGCGCTGCGCGGCGTCCTGGCGGATATTCGGTACTCCCCAGGACTCATTGAGCGGCACCCAGGCGACGATGCATGGGTGACTGTAGTCGCGCTCGACCACGGCCAGCCACTCGCGGGTCAAACGGGTGACCGCGTCCCTGGTGAAGGTAAAGGCATTGGCCATCTCGCCCCAGACGATCAGCCCCAGGCGGTCGCACCAGTAGAGGAATCGCGGATCCTCGACCTTCTGATGGATGCGCAGCCCGTTCAGACCCAACTCACGCGCAAGCTCCACCTCGCGGCGCAGCGCCTCGGCGCTTGGTGCCGCCAAATGCGACTCCGGCCAATAACCCTGGTGGAGGGCCATGCGAAGGAAGAAGGGCTGGCCGTTAAGAGAGAAACGGCCGTTGCCGGTGCCCACGCTCCGTAGACCGGCATAGCTATGGACTTCGTCCAGCACCTCGTCTCCGTCCAGGATGCTAATGGTCGCCTCGATCAGGTTGGGATGCGCCGGCGACCATAGCAGGCGGTCGGGCTCCAGGCCCGTGCCGGCGGGGGTCAGAGCAACCCCGCGGGAAACCTGGAATCCCTCAACCGAATAGGTATCGTCCACCAGCAAGCGCCCATGGATCGAAAGGCGCACCCGCGCCCTGAGCGGGCGGTCAGTCTCGCGCCGCAGGGTGAGTTCAAGAGTCAGCAGGCCAGGGTCCAGGCTTGGGGTCCAACGAAGGTTGGTCATGTGAGTCGGATTCACGGCCTCCAGCCAGACTGGCTGCCAGATCCCGGTCGTACGGTGATACCAGATCGCGTGCGGCTCCTCCAGCCAATCCTGCTTCCCGCGGGGCTGGGCCAGGTCGAGTGGCTGATCCTCGGCCCGGATCACCAACTCCTGCTCGTCGCCGGGAACCAGGGCATTGGTAATATCGGCGCAAAAGGGAGTCTGGCCCCCTTCGTGCGTGGCGACCAAGTGACCGTTCACCCAGACCTGGGCCCGGTAGTCAATGGCGCCGCAGTGGAGGAGGAGCCGTTCATGCGGCTTTCGGCAGGCGGCCGAAAAGGCGCGGCGATACCACGCCACCGGATGGTAGCCGGTGTCGCCGATCCCGCTGGCCGGGGATTCCGGGGGGAACGGCACCGTGATCTGGCGGTCGAACACGTCATGCCGCCCCGGCCACCCTTGATCCAGTCCCTGGTTACGATCGTCCTGGGCGAAGCCCCAGGAGCCGCACAGGTCAACCCAGCGGGTTCGGGCGTGTTGCGGCGTGGGATGCAGGGTCTCGGCGGACTCGGCCATGGGCGCTCTTCCCCTCGAATACGGTCGCGTCTGTCATGAGCAGTGCCGCGACTCGGTGAACGCGGCGCGGCGTATTGTCTATTGTAGAGGGATCTGCTAGACTTAGGGCAAGTTTACAACGTTGTATGCAGCGTTGAATGCAACGTTAGAGTACATCTCTCCAAACGGCGACGGGGAGTGGTTTGACATGGCGGTGACCTTGAAGGACGTGGCCGAGAAGGCTGGCGTGTCGATCAAGACGGTCTCCAACGTCGTCAATGAACGCCCGTTCATCGCGGATGAGACGCGGGAGCGCGTCCGACAGGCGATTGCCGCGCTGGGTTATCAACCGAATCTGGTTGCCCGATCACTCCGCAAGTCACACGTCGGAGTCATGGCGCTGGCTTTCCCCAGCCTTGCCAATACCTATTTCTCGGACATCGGGCTCGAAATCATCGCCGCCGCCGCCGCCCAGTCCTATACGGTTCTCCTGGATCATACGGGTGGCCACCGCGAGAATGAGGCATTGATCGCCCACGGCTTGCGCCCCCACCTGATCGACGGGGTCATTCTCAGCGCGGACACCCTGAACCTTGACGACTTGCGGGTTGATCAGATTCCCTTGCCACTCGTGCTTTTGGGGGAACACCTGTATGGCGCACCCTGGGATCACGTGGTGGTAGACAACGTGGCCGCCGCGTGCCAGGCAACGGCCCATTTACTTGGGCTTGGCCGGCGGAGAGTCGCCTTTATCACTATGGCCGAAAAAGAGCCCGAGCGGACCAGCGAGTCGTTTACCAGTCCGTCTCGGTTCCGCCTGGCGGGCTACGCCGCGGCCATGGCCGAAGCCGGCCTGGCCATTGAGCCGGACTTGCAACTGTCCTTTCTGGACCCAAACCGGGCCGCCGGCATAGTGGCGGTCAAGTCTCTTCTAGCTCTGGCGAAACCTCCCGATGCCATCTTCTGTTTCAATGATCTCCTCGCGCTCGGCGCTCTGCGCGGGCTCCACGACGCGGGACTGCGCGTCCCCGAGGACATCGCCGTGGCCGGCTTCGACGACATAGAGGAGGGCGCCTATGCCACTCCTTCCTTAACCACGATTTCGCCCGATAAACGAGCCATCGCCTGGCGGGCGGTCGAGTTGCTCATCGACCGCATTCAGGGACGACGGATCGGGCCGCCTGAGCGGTTTGAGTTGCCCTTCCACCTGATCGAACGCGAAAGTACGATCGGTCGGACGCGGATCGACTCCTCCGCCAATAGATTGATTGCGCATGCGTCGCGAGAGGAGGTGACGGCGAGCCCGAACTAGCGCATACGGGGATGGGCTGAGATGACGGCTCCTTTAGCAAGGCGCCGGGCTCTGAGTGGCCTCCGGTGACCAGACGCGCCATGGAATCTAGAAATCAATCATCTAGTTGAGGGTATGTTCATGAGTGACGAAATCCAGAAGAATGAGACGGATACTCCCGGCTTGAGCCGGCGTACGTTCCTGGGCAAGACGGCGCAAGGCGCCGCCGGTCTCGCCGTGGCCGGCGCGCTTGGGACCGGGTTGGCGCTGCCCAAACGCGCATCAGCCGCGGGCACGACCACGATTGACTTCCAGAGCGGGCTCACGGGCGGCGATGGCGATGCCATGCTGGCCCTCGTGAAGCAGTTCATGAAGGAAAACCCCAATATCAAGGTGAACAGCCAGCTCATCCAGTGGGGAACGTTCTATACCAAGCTGTTTGCCGCCCTGGCCGCCGGTAAAGGCCCTGATGTCTTCGTCATCCACCTGCAAGAGATGTTGCAGTTTCAGAGTAAGAATGCGCTCTTCCAAATGGATGGCTGGTTTGGCGGCTCGTCGGGCCTCAAGCAGAGCGACTTTACCGCCCAGGAACTGAAATACACCACCTCTCAAGGTCATGCCTACGGTGTGCCGCTGGATCTGCATGGCTGGGGACTCTACGCGAACCCAGCCCTCGTCCAGAAGGCGGGTCTGTCCATGGCTGGGCCCAAGTCGCCGGACGAATTCCTCCATTACGCCCAGAAGCTCACCCTCGACAAGAACGGCAACAACGCGGCGGCCAAAAACTTCGACTCCAGCCATATCGTGCAGTGGGGGACCACCACGTCGTGGGATTCACCGCCAACCTTTCTGCAGACCCTGTGGAGTTTCGGCGGCGATACGTGGAGCGCGGACGGCAAAACGGCAACCCTGAACACGCCTGCCTTCACCAACGCGCTCAATTACTGGCACGATCTGATCTACAAATATCATGTCTGCGGCAAGCCCTCGGTAGTTAACCCGATTACCAACAATCTTTTCTTCGGCAATAAGCTGGGCATGCGGCTGGATGGCAACTGGATCCGCAGCTTCTTCGTGCAGAACCCCAAAATGGGCCATATGAGCTGGACCATGCCGACCTTCGGCAGCAAGGACGTAACCTGGTCGAGTGGGCACGTTCTGGTGGCTCCGGCTGGTTTGTCGAGCGACAAGGAGGCCGCGGTGCGGCGCTTCGTCACCTGGCTCTCCGACCACGACGTGCAGTGGTCCGAAACGGCGGGCCATATTCCGGCCCGCATCTCATCGCAGCATAACCCCGCGATTGCCAAGCTCTGGCCGCAGAACTACTTCGCCAAGGAATTGAGCACGATTGGCCGCATCGAAACGCCAACCGTGAATCTTGGTCAGGCCGAAACCGCGTATACCACCGCCGTGGATGGCTATTGGAACGGGACGGTCTCCCTCTCCAAGGCTATATCGTCGGCGCAGTCCGGTGTGCAACAGGCCCTGAGCGCGGGCTAAGCGGCCCAAAGCCCGAGAAGTGCTTCGCCGCGCGGTAACCACGACAGCCGCGCGGCGCGGCTTCCAAGAGATAGAGGAGCTTCACGGCGCCCTTTAAGGATGATGAGGTTGATACGATGGCCATGATACAGCCTGCCCTGCCTCGACGCGCGGCCTGGAGACGGCGCCACCTGAAGGGTCTGCTTACCGCGGGGTTGTTTCTGGCGCCCTATACCTTGTTTTTCCTGGCCTTCCTGGTCTGGCCAATCATTTATGGCCTCTTTATCAGTTTGCACAAATGGTCGCTCTTTCCGGGGCAGAACAAGCCGTTCGTGGGCCTGAATAACTATCGAACCCTCCTGTCCGATCAGGAATGGTGGACTGCCCTGCAGAATACGGTTGAGTTCACCGTGATCACGGTGATCCTGACCTTCGTAGTCGCCCTGGGCGCCGCCATGCTGGTCAGCGCCAACCTGAAGGGGCAGACCCTTTTCCGTCTCATCTTCTTCGCTCCCGTGGTGCTTTCGGTGGCCGTGGTCGGCTTGGTCTGGACGACGATGTGGAACACCGACATCGGCCTGGTGAATAATCTGCTCAATCGGGTGAATCTGCCCTCGGTGGAATGGCTGTCCTCGGTCAATCTGGTGATCCCCTCGCTCTCCATCACCACCGCCTGGTGGGGATTCGGCCTGCCAATGATCATCTTCCTCGCCGGGCTCCGGGGCATTCCCCCTTCACTCTACGACGCGGCCAAGGTCGATGGGGCCGGGGGTTGGGCCGCGTTCCTCCGAATTACCTTGCCGCTCCTCCGCCCCACCATTCTCTTCGTGCTGGTCACTCAGATCATCGCCCAGTTCCAGGTCTTCGGCCAACCGCTGATCCTGACCAATAACGGCGGACCCGGCACGGCGTCAATGACCGTCATTCTGTACCTCTATCAAGTTGCCTGGACCTTTTACAACCTGGGCTATGCCGCCACGATCGCCTTTGCCCTGGCGCTGATCATGGGCGTGGTGACCGCGATCCAGTTCCTCTTCCTGGGGCGCGAAGTAGAGTACTAAATTATAGTGCGAAGGCGGGGGCGCGACATGCGGGTTTCGCGACGAACGGGCAGGTTTCTTCTCTATCTGATCGCCATTGTCCTCAGCATTATCGTGCTGATTCCCTTTCTGTGGGCGGTGTCGCAGTCATTCACGCCCGCGAATGAAATCTTCAGCATTCCTATCCATATCGTGCCGGCGCATCCGACGCTCGAGAACTACCATGTGCTGTTCTTCAAGCTGGGTGACGTCGCGATTGGGCGCTGGTTCCTCAACAGCCTGTTCGTCAGCACGGCCGTCACCGCGCTCATTCTGCTGTTCGATTCCATGGCGGCCTTCGCGCTGTCCCGCCTGCGTTTTCCCGGGCGGACGATCGTCTTTTTCGCCTTTATCTCCACCATGCTCATCCCGGCCCAGGTAACCTTCATCCCTCTGTATGTGGAAATGCAGAAGCTGGGCTTCCTGGATAGCTACAGTTCGCTGATCTGGCCCTATCTCGCTAACGCCTTCTATGTCTTCTTGCTGCGCCAGTTCTTCCAGGGAATCCCTCGCGATCTGGACGAGGCCGCCATCGTGGACGGCGCCGGCACGTTCACCATCTTTTGGCGAGTGATTCTCCCCAATACGAAGTCCGCCCTCGCCGCCGTAGGTATCCTCAGCTTCACCGCGATCTGGAACGACCTGTTCTGGCCCATGGTCACCATCAATTCAGTGGACTTACGGACCCTCCCCATGGGCCTGACGATCATGAATACGGAATATGGCGGCACGCCCGGCCCCGGCCTGGTGATGGCCAGCGCGGTGATAGCCTTCCTGCCAGTTCTGATCATCTACACTATCTTCCAGCGTTCCATCG
>JANWHO010000288.1 GCA_025450375.1 Chloroflexota bacterium | reverse complement strand
TGAGATCGAGGAGCCAGAGATCCTGATAGTTCTTGGAGAAGAGAATGAAGGCCAGGTGCTTGCCGTCGGGCGACATCGCCGGTTCGGAACCGGTGGTCACGAAGACGGGCGCCTCCGTGTGATGGAGAGAATAGATAGCCCGTCCCTTGACATAATACAAGTGCCCCGGCACATAGGCGTCCGGGGGGAGAATGGGGGTTGGGGCGGTGGTCACCACGGTGGGCGTGAGGGGCGCCACCAGCGGGGTAACAATGCCCACCGGAGTTGAGGTGGCGTCGGGGGCGGCGGGTACCGCGTTGGGTTGCGTACTCCCCAGCATCACTACGGCCACGATGGCCGCGATCAGGACGGCTGTCCCCAGTTTCACATAGGTCCAGATTGATCGATTGCTTCGGCGGTCTGGCCCGGGAGGTGCGTCGGTAACCATCAGGTTGGGCAGCCATTGATCGCCGTGTTCGACATCACACAGCTAAATAACGCATGGATCTTCGGCCAATTACCAAGCAGGACATCTCCTCGGGCATTGACCGCGTCCGTGACGAAGCCATTGCCGTCGGTCATATAGTATTGATGGATGGACGACGACGGAATGCCTAAAGTGCTCTCGGCCAGGGACAGTATCTCTGGGATATGGAGGTCCGTCTTGAACTGGTCGCCCATGTCCTGGACCAGCGTGGGCACCATCCCCAGATCCATGGACTTAAGCTTCTTTCGGACGGCGAGCAGGACTTGCTGCTGGCGTTGTGAACGGCCGAAGTCACTAATCAGGTCGGCGTGGCGGGCGCGCACATATTGGAGCGCGGTCACTCCATCCAGGTGTTGCGGACCGGCCGGAATGAAGAAGCGACGAATCGCGTAGAGGCCGCCATTGGGGTTGAGATCATCGGGAAAGTCGTTTTCGACCATCGGATGCATAACGTTCACGTCAACGCCGCCCAGCGAATTGATCACATTGATGAAGCCTACCAGGCCAATCCAGGCGTAATGATCGATATGAACATGAAAATTCGCCTCCACCGTCTTGATCACCAGTGTCCGGTTGTCGTAGCCCGGCGCGGTGTCGATCTTGTCGGGGAGGAATCCGGGAATCGGCACATACAGGTCGCGAGGGATGGTGACCGAGTATATCTGTTTCCGGATTGTATCGTAGGAGACGAAGATAATCACCTGCGTGTTAGGGGAGACGCCGGGGGCGTTCTTGGCATCATTGTCGCTGCCCAGGAGCAAATAATTGACCCGGCCGGAGGGGCTCACGATCGGCGGCAAGGTCGCGGTCGCGGTTGGTTGCGCGACATTGGCCGGTCGAACCTTGGTGGGCATGGGGGTGAAGGTGGCGCGGACCGCGACCTGGTTCACCCCGGTGTCATTCGCGATCACTCGCCCGGCATCGTACCAGGGACGCGCGGCGTAGGCGAAGGAACCACCCAACGCGGCCGCGATGACCAGGAGGAGAATCCAGAGGCTGAACCGGCGCACGTATTCTCGACTCTTTGCAATAGACAGAAACGTCACGGCCACGCCGTCGCAGGCGGGGCACCAGGAAGGTCGCGCGCGGCCCGCCCACGCCGCTTATCGTAAGCAGGCATACAGCTTCACGTCAAGGCGGACGCGGGAACGGTATCCAGGTGAGGAATTGGCAGTGAGCGTTGGTCAACGGTATAGTGTGCTTCGGACTATGTTGGCCTAACCACCTCCATGGTGATTGGTGTTTGCCCATTTCTTGGCCGCTTAAATGGATGGTAATGAAGTTTACCCTGGCCCGGCTCAACAATGGGGTGCAAGTGGTCGCGGCTCCCATGCCCAGTATGTACTCCGTCGCCATTTCGGTGGGGATCGGGGTAGGTTCGCGGCACGAACAGCCGGCCGACGCCGGCAGTGCCCACCTTATCGAGCATCTGCTCTTTAAGGGGACGACAGGGCGGCCGAGCGCGGAGGCGATTTCGGAAACCATCGAGCGAGTAGGCGGCATGATCAATGCCGGCACCGATAAGGAACTTACCACCCTCTGGGCGCGGGCCAGCGGCGCCCAGGCGGAAGTCGCGGGCGATCTCCTCGCGGACATGATCCTCAATAGTCGCCTGGATGCCTCCGACGTGGAAAAAGAGCGGCGCGTGGTGCTGGAAGAGTTGAGTATGTCGCTCGACGCGCCCCAGGACTGGGTACATAGCCTGATCGACCAGCAGTGCTGGCCGGAATCGGCTCTGGGTCGCGACGTGTTGGGGACCAGGGAGAGTATTGCCGGGTTGACGCGGGACCGCGTGCTGGCTTTCAAGGATCGTGCTTATCAGCCTGAAAGTCTCGTGGTGTCCATCGCGGGCGCCATTGAGACGGATGTGGCTCTGGATATGGCCGAGCGGTTGTTCGGTCACTGGCGGCCCGACTCCCATGCCCTTCCGTCGCCCGATGCCGCGGCCTATTCCGCCGGCAGTCCATCCGTTGTCTATGAGCCGCGCGACACGGAGCAGGTGAACCTCTGCCTGGCCACCGCCGGGGTGTCGCACCGATCCGCCGATCGCTTTGGGTTCGATCTGCTGACGGCCATCCTGGGCGGCGGGATGAGCTCTCGTCTCTTCGTGGAGGTGCGGGAACGAAGGGCTCTTGCCTATGATATTCACACCTACAGCAATAAGCTAGCTGACACGGGATCTCTGGTTACCTACGTGGCCGTGGATCCGGAGAATTGTCGGGATGTGGTGGCGGAGGTACTTCGGCAGCTTTCCCGGTTACGGGATGAACCAGTGCCGGAGGCCGAACTGGAAAAGGTGAAGGACTATAGCAAGGGGAGACTCCTCCTCGGTTTGGAGGATACGCAGAGTGTGGCCGGATGGTGCGGCGAGCAGCAACAACTGCATGGGGAGATTCTGGTGCCGGAGGAGGTGTGCGAGGCCATCGACCGCGTTTCCCGCTCCGACATTCAGCGGCTGGCTGGCGCGTGCTTCCGGGACGAGTATTTGCGGCTGGCCGCGCTGGGGCCCGCCGGCGGGGCCCGAGGGCTTGATTCGGCGCTCCAACTAGGGTAGCGGCGGTAACGCCGGTGTGTGATCAGACAAGAGGGGTAAGAGAGCCATGGCGGGAAAGCAGGAGGTCGACGCCATCGGGCGCCTGGATGGAGTGATCGAGGCCACCCTGTGCGGCCCCGGGGGAGAACTGTTGGAGAGTTCCAGCCAAAGGCCCGAGCTTGGCGCCGCGGCTGCCGGGCTGGGCCGGGCTCTGCGCGATCTGCAATCAAGCCTGCCAATCTTCAATGATCCGGTGAGCCTCACGATCGAGGGCGAGGGTGGCGCTCTCCATGTGACCCAACTTCCCGATGCCATGTTGATCGTTTCCACCGAGCCGGATACCAACCTTGGGGTGCTTCGCCTGGAGATTCGCCAAGCGCTGCACGTTGGCGCCTAGCATACAGCCGAGGAGATTATGGCGGAAAACACCGTGCAGCGAACCTTGATCATCGTGAAACCGGATGCCGTCCATCGGGGCCTGATCGGGACGGTAATTGGCAGACTGGAAGCGCGCGGACTCCGGGTCGCGGCGCTCCGCCTCCTGCATATAGACCGGAATCTGGCCGAACAGCATTACGCGGTCCATAAGGGGAAGCCGTTTTTCCCAGGGCTGGTGGAGTACATCAGCTCCACTCCGGTGGCGGTGGCGGTGTTCGAGGGACCGAATGCGGTTGCCGTGGCGCGCGCGACGATCGGGGCAACCAACCCGGCTGAAGCCGCCGTTGGCACGATCCGAGGTGACTTTGCCCTGGAGATCAGCCGCAACCTGGTCCATGGGTCCGATTCGGTGGAGTCCGCCAACCACGAGATCGCCCTCTATTTCCGCCCCGAGGAGATTACCGACTACCGCCGGGCCATTGACCCCTGGCTGACCGAGCAGTAGCACCGCCGCTCCGGACCACGGCGGCAGACGGCCAGGGCCAGCCGCCAACAATGACTGATCACACTTTTCTTGAAAGCGCTATCGCACCCGGCCCGAGGACCGGGTGAGGATTGAAACCTTGAAAGGCACGTCTGAGTGGAATACCTGTTGGTCAGCGGGGGCGCGGGATTCATCGGTTCGCATTTATGCGCGGCGCTGCTTGAGCGGGATTTCTTCGTGGTCTGCGTGGACAATCTCTCCACCGGATCGCGGGACAATATCGCTGGCCTGCTGAGCCATCCACGGTTCCATTTCCTGCCCCTCGACATTCTCGAACTCGACCAGGCGCGACTTGCCGCCGAGGGCGTCGATCATCCCTTCCGCTACGTATTTCACCTGGCCAGTCCCGCGAGCGTGGTCGACTACCTGCGGCTGCCCCTGGAAACCCTGTTGGTGAATGGCCAGGGCACCCAACGCCTTCTGGAGCTCGCCCGGGTCCGGCAGGCCCGTTTCCTCTATACTTCTACCTCGGAGATCTATGGTGATCCCCTGGTACATCCCCAGCCGGAAGAGTACTGGGGCAACGTCAATCCCAATGGTCCCCGCAGTTGCTATGACGAGGGGAAGCGGTATGGCGAGGCCCTCACGGCGCAATATGGGCGCTCGTTTGGACTGGACGCCCGCATCGTCCGGATCTTCAATACCTATGGGCCTCATTCGCGCATTGACGACGGGCGGGTCGTGCCGAATTTTATCGGCCAGGCCCTCCGTGGGGAGCCCATAAGCATCTATGGGAGCGGCACTCAGACCCGCAGCTTCTGCTATGTAAGCGATCTGGTTGCGGGGCTGATCGCGGCCATGTTCACTCCCGGCGTCGGAGGCGAGGTGTTCAATCTCGGTAATCCCGAGGAGCACACCATCCTGGATTTTGGTGAAATCGTCGCCCGGCTCTGCGGCGTACCTAGCCCGCTGCTTAGCTGGAGCGACCTGCCCACCGACGATCCGAGCCGCCGGCAGCCCGTAATCGACAAGGCGATTCGGCTTTTAGGCTGGCAGCCGGCCGTGTCGCTGGAAGATGGTCTACGCCACACGATTGCCTGGTTCCGATCCCGTGTGTCGCGGGCCTCGATGAGCGTGGACGCGGGCAGCACGCAGGCAACCTCGGGCTTGATCGGGCACTGATGTGCCCAGTGTGGGATGATTGATGGCGCGGGAGAAATGGCTCAGTACCCCCGTGGGTGGGGTGGCCGGCGAGGGACGGAACAGGGAATGACGACTACGGAGCATCAATCGGACGATCTGCTTGAGGCCGGCCCGGATGAGGGGCTGGAAATCTCGGATGGCGAGATCGCGCAAAAGGTGGATCTTGGACGGCGCTTCGCGAACTGGCGCACCGTTGCTTCATTTTCTTTCGCCTTGATCATCCTGGTAGTGGCGCTTAGCAAGAGCGGAGTCAGTATTACCGATCTGAAGGCGGCTCTCCGCCAGGTAAATCCGGCCCTCTACCTGGCGGCGTTCCTCCTCTACTACGTGTCCTTTCCCTTGAGGACTATCCGGTGGCGCATTCTGATGCGGAACGCGAATACTGGTGTCGATGCCGAGCGTCTTCGGAAGGCATCCTTTCTCGACTTACTGGAGATTCTCTATTTGTCCTGGTTCGCCAATTGTGTTATTCCCGCCAAGCTGGGTGACGTCTATCGGGCCTACCTGACCCGTGGTTGGGTAGGCATATCGGCGTCGCGAACCGTAGGGACGATTCTCGCCGAGCGGGTGCTGGACTTGCTGGTTCTTTTCCCGCTGCTCCTGGCTGCCGCCCTCTTAACCTTCCGCGACCGTCTTCTTGCCGACAGCGCCCTTCGGTATGTTCTCTTTGGCGCTCTGGGCCTTGGCATCTTCGCGCTGGTCGTGGTGTTGGTGCTCTGGAAACTGGGTGATCACCTGCACAACCTGTTACCAAGGCGCGTACGTCGGATGTATCACGCCTTTCGAGAGGGCGCTCTGCATAGCGTGCGCAGTGACCTGGTATCGCTTTTTGGCCTGACCATTCTGGTCTGGTCCTGCGAGGGCGGCCGGCTCTATCTGGTACTGGCCGCCCTCGGTCTGACCGAGCCGGGGAAGCTTGGACCCAGCGCCGCGTTATTCCTCGCCCTGGGCTCCTCGGTCATCACGACCCTCCCGCTCGCTCCAGGTGGGCTGGGATTCGTGGAGACTTTCTTGATTGCCTCGATCAAGACATTGAAGGCCGGAGCCACGGGAGGGCAAGCAGCGGCGGTGGCCCTGCTGGATCGGATTATCAGCTACTTAAGCATCGTGATCATCGGTTTCATTCTCTATATCGTTAGCAAGAAGACCCGGCAGGCGCTGGTGACGCCGCGGAATGGCGCCGATACCGGTAGCGGTGGTGATGCCCCGCTTGGGGCGCGGCAGGCCAGTACGGCCGGCTAGATGCGGATCGTGATGGACGCCACGGCCGCCGTGCGCCAGCAGGCGGGGGTTGGCCGCTTTGCCCGTGGACTGCTGTCCGGCCTGGCAACGACGGACCTCGAGAATCAGTATTATTTGCTGACCACCGGTCGAGCCCGCCTTGAGGTGCCCGCCCGCGATCTTCCCGCGCGCCACCGCTGGATCCGCTTGCCGATCAGCGAGCGGGTAGCTACCATCGCCTGGCAGAGGGGCCGACTCCGCCCGTCTCCGGCCCAATTGATTGCGGGCGCGGGACTTTTCGTTACGCCGGACTATGCGCTGCCCGAGGTTGGCCGGCTCCCCTCGGCCCTGACCGTTCATGATCTCTCCTTCCTCTTGTTTCCGGAGTGCGCCGACGATGGCCTACGCCGCTACCTCGAGAAAATCGTTCCAAGATCGCTCGGGCAGGCATCCCTGGTGCTCGCGGTATCTCACACTACCGCCGCCTCATTAACAAGCCTCCTGGGGGTGGCGCCCGAGCGTATCGTCGTGGTGGGGAACGCGGTGGACGGGCGATTCAGTCCGTTGCCGAAGCCGGATGCTGGGGAACTCGAGCATCGGCTCGCGGAAGTATTCGATCTCCAGCCAGGCTACTTGCTGACGGTGGGAACCCTGGAGCCACGGAAGAACCTGGTGCGCCTTTTAGGGGCCTACGCCGCTTTGCGGTCGGGTTGGACACGGCGCCATAGGGAACATCCTTGCCCGATCCTGGTGATCGCCGGGCGGGAGGGCTGGCGGTTTGAGCCGATCTTCCGCGAAGTGGCCCGTCTTGGGGTCGGACCCTGGGTGCGCTTTTATACCCGCGTACGGGACCAGGATCTCCTGTCGCTGTACCGTGGGGCGGCGGCCTTTGTCTGCGCCTCGCTCTATGAAGGGTTCGGTATCCCGCCTCTTGAGGCCATGGCGTGCGGCATTCCGGTTGCCTCGTCGACTGGCGGTGCGCTGCTTGAGGTGTTGGGAGAGGCGGCGGTGCGGTTTGATCCCATCGATGTCGATGGGATGAGTGCCGCCCTGGAGACCGTGCTGACCGACGACAACGCACGCATTCGACTCATCGCGGCGGGACGGGCGCGCGCGGCGGCGTACTCCTGGGTCGAGTCCGCCCGGACGGCGCTGTCGGCCTTCAAGAAGGTAGCAGCCTAGATGGGGGAACGCACCGCAAGCGGGCGTCAATCGCGGGTGGCGATTTCCGGGTACTCGCTCCGCTATCCGAATACCGGCACCGGCCGCTACGCGCGCGAGGTTATCGCGGCCCTCGCCGCGCGAACCGACATGCGAACCACCCTGGTCCTGGACGCCATGACGGCGCCACCGGCCGGCGCGGATGGCCGGCTACAGGTGGTGCGCGCTCCGCGGTTTCCTCTGCCGCTCGGCGCTTATGGAGAGAAGCTATATTGGGAGCAGGTGGGCTTCCGCGCGGCGGCCCGGCGGGCGGGGGCCGATGTGTGGTATGCACCACACTTCAGCATGCCGCTCTATCCCCGGCGCCCAACCGTGATCAGCATACATGATATGATCCCGTTCAGCGACCCAGCCTATGCCGGCAGTCGCGCGACCCGCGCCTACTTCGCCCTGGTAGCGCGCGCTGCTCGCCAGGCCACGGCGGTGATTACCCTATCGTCACACGCCAAAGGGGAGATAGTGTCCCGGTTGGGCATCCCTGGGGACCGTATTCATGTGGTCGCTCCAGGAGTAGATGGGGCTTTTTCCCCAACGCCGGATTCGATGGCGCGCGCCAGGCTGAAGGAACGCTACCGGTTGCCTGACCGCTACTTGCTGTACGTTGGGGGAGCGGATGCGCGGAAGAATATCGGCATTCTGCTAGAGGCGATCACGTTGCTGCCCGCTGATTCCGGGATTCCCGTTCTGGTAGTGGTGGCGAGCGAACCGAAACCGGGCCAGGCGAGCTTGTTCCCTGATTGGCGCGGTCAGGCTCGGCGCCTTGGTCTGGAGGACCGGGTCCACTTTGTGACGCGGGTGGCCGAGGAGGATCTGGCCGCGGTCTATCGCGGGGCCGAGGTCTTCTGCTTCCCTTCGCGGGCCGAGGGCTTTGGTCTTACCCCGCTGGAGGCCATGGCATGTGGAGCCCCAACAATCTGCTCCAACGCCACGAGCTTGCCCGAAGCGGTTGGCGACGCCGGACTCCTGGTTGGCCCGGACGACGTGGACGGTTGGGCGCGGGCGATCTCGCGATTGGTGGGCGATCCCGATCTGCGCGCGGATCTCGGTCGGCGGGGCGCGGAACACGCCCACAACTTTTGCTGGTCAGATACGGGGTCACGGGTGGTAGAGATTATCGCCTCGGTGCGCGCGTGAAGGTTCTGATGGTCTCAAAGGCCCTGGTCGTGGGTACGTACCAGCGCAAACTTGAAGAGATCGCCGCTGTACCGGATGTGGAGCTAACCGTGGCCGTGCCTCCCTTCTGGCGCGAGAAGGGGCATGATTGGCGGCTGGAGCGAAGTTTTGGCGCCGGGTATACCATGAAGATTCTTCCCATGTGCTTCAATGGGCACTACCACGCCCACTTTTACCCAACCCTTGGGCGCCTGCTTGACCAGGTGAAACCCGATCTCTTGCACTTCGACGAGGAGGCATACAATCTCTCTACCTGGCTGGCCCTGCGAGCGGCGCGGAAACGCGGGATACCACTGGTGTTCTTCACCTGGCAGAATATTCTCCGACGTTACCCACCGCCGTTCGGTTGGATGGAGAAGCATGTGCTCCGTCACGCGGCCCTCTGCCTGGCCGGCAACGCGGACGCGGCGGAAATCGTGCGCCGCAAGGGGTACATGGGATTGGTGGAGGTGGTTCCTCAATTTGGCACCGACCCAGAGATTTTCCGGCCCGGCCCGGCTGATAACCTCGGTAACCGGCGGCCGTTTACGGTGGGCTTTGTTGGCCGATTGATTCCGGCCAAGGGATTGAGGGTGCTCCTTGATGCGCTGGGCGGACTGGCGGCGGACTGGAGGCTGGTGGTTGTGGGCAGCGGCCCCGAGCGTGACGGCGACGCCGAGTACGTCCGCGGACTGGGGGTAGAGGAACTGGTGACCTTTGCCGGGCAGGTAGCATCCACGGCCATGCCCGAGATGTACCGCGGCTTCGACGCCCTGGTTGGCCCGAGTCTGACTACCCCGCGCTGGAAAGAGCAGTTCGGGCGCATGTTCGTGGAGGCGATGGCCTGCGGCGTCCCGGTCATTGGTTCGAACTCGGGCGAGATCCCACGGGTAATCGGCGACAGCGGGCTGATCGTTCCGGAAAATGATGTACACGCGCTACGGGAAGCCCTCAAGCGCCTCTACCACGATCCCGTATGCCGTACCCGTCTCGGGGCCGCTGGGCGGCGACGAGTGCTGGAGCACTTCACCCAGGCGGCCATCGCGGGGCGCACCGTTGATGCCTATCGAAGGGTGGTACATCCCTGATAGCCGCTTCACGGTCAGGAAGGTGGGAGGATTATCATGGAGCCGGTTCCGTTCGCGATTAGCCTGGTTGGTGCTCGCTGTGTCTGCGTCGGAGGCGGCTCGGTGGCGGCGCGGCGGGTGCCAGTGCTGCTGGCCGGAGGCGCCCGCGTCACGGTGGTGGCTCCACAACTTGACCCCGTGTTGAGGGATCTGGTGCATGCGGGTCGCTGCGAGCACCTGGCACGCCCATACCAGCCGGGCGATTGCGTGGGCGCGTTTCTGGTGCTGGCGACGACCGGCGACCAGATAGTGGACGCGGAGGTAGCGCGAGAGGCCGCGGGCGTGGCTACCCTGATTTGCGTGGCCTCCGATCCGGAACAGGGGAATTGCTGGTTCATGGCCACGGTGGGGAGAGGCAAATTGGTGGTGGCGCGCCATAGTGGCGGGGCGGCGCCAGCGGTCACGGCGGCGCTCCGCGGACGGATCGAGGCACTGCTGCCGGAGCGGCTGGGCGAATCGCTCGATCGGCTCGCCCATCTGCGGGCGGAGCTTCGCCGGTCGGAACCCGACCCGGGGGAGCGGGCCCGCCGCTGGCGGGTAGCCGTGGAATCCGGCGCCCTGGACTTGGTGCTGGACCAGGATACCGAGGCGGGCTATGCCGAACTGGCGCGAATTCTTGCCGGAGGCCCCGAGGGGGACCCAGGCGAGGTCTCCGAATGAACGGTTCCGGAAGGCGCGGATCACGGTACATTTAACCGCATGAACGAACGCTCCCCCACATGCGCGCGCCCCGGTCGGCCATGACCGATGGATACCAGCCAATGAGGCAGGTGCTCGACCACCACATGCAGAAGAGCACTGCCCGATGATGACCCTCCGATCTCGCATGCGAACCTTGTCGTCGCAGTCCCTCGTCTATGGTTTGTCGGGGGCGCTCACCAAAGTGATTGGCCTGGTCATCGTCCCTATTCTGCTACGCATCTTTACGCCCGCGGACTACGCGGTGATCGATCTGGTAACCGCTTTTACCTCGATCATTGGGGCCATCCTGATTCTGGGGTCCGATTCGGCGGTGGCTTTTTATTTTTACCGGCAAAAGGATGAAGAAAGTAAACGGACCCTGGTGTCAACCTGGATGTATTTTCAGTTTGTCCTGAATACCATTGCCGGCCTGTGTCTATTCCTTCTCTCCGGACCTTTGGCTCAGGTGATTCTCGGCAATGACCCACACGATAAAACGTACTTTCAGCTTATCGCGGCGGTTTTCCCCTTGAGTTCCAGTTTTGGCTACGCGCTTGAGATTCTCCGGTTGCAGCTACGCCCCCGGCGCTACCTGCTTGTATCGGCAGTCAATATTCTGACCGGATTCGTGCTCACCCTGATTGTGGTCGTCGCCATGCGGAAGGGCTTGACTGGGGTCTATGTGTCGAGCGCGCTGACCAATGTGGTGGCTTTTGCCGCGGCGATGTGGGCGGTTCGAGGGCGCTTGGCGTGGCGATTCTCACCGCGACTGTTGCGGGCGATCCTGGCCTACGGCGTGCCGTTGGTGCCTATTTCGGCTGCATCCTGGGCCATCGGTCAGAGTAATCGCTTCTTTATTAAAGCTCATACGGGGATGGCGGATGTCGGTCTCTATTCCGCCGGCAATAAAGTAGCGCAGTTGATGCTGCTAGCCGTTACCGCCTTCTCGCTGGCCTGGGGACCGTTCGCGTTTAGCATTTCGGAGGAGCCTGACGCGCGCCGCACCTATGCGCGCGTGCTGACCTACTACGTCGCGGTAATGGGCTGGTTCGCCCTCATCCTCAGTCTATTCGCGCCGCTCGTGCTTGAGGTAGCGCGCCCCGCATACGTGCGCGCCTACCAGGTCGTACCATTCCTCACCATGAGTTACTTGATCACGGGTGCTTACTACGTGGTCGCGGTGGGTACCAGCCTGAGTAAGAAGACGATTCATCTCACCTGGCCCACGGTGGCGGGCGGGGCGGTCACCGTGGCCGTCAATGCCCTGATTGTCCCGCTCCCCTATTTTTCGCTCGTGGGCGGAGCCCTGGCGACTCTCTGCGGCAACGCGGTTCTGGTATGGTTGGTATATCTGGTATCGCAGCGCCTCTATCCCATTCCATTCGAGTTAAAGCGAGTGTTCCCCAGTGTCGCGATTTTGGCAATCCTGGTCATTGTGGGACAAATCTCGCATGGGTTCGTAAAGGCGACCGCCCCTTCGGGCTTGTTCATTGAGGCGGTGCTGATGGCATCTTATCCGATACTGCTGGTGACCTGTGGAGTTATTCAGCGGTACGAAGTGGCAATTGTGACACGGGCGCTTCGTGCGCGGACGCGACGCCGGTGAACGCGGTAGTGGATCAGAACTCGCCTCCAGCATATCGGTCCCCGGCCGAACGCGATGTTCCGCCCACGGTCCGCTCAGCCGCGGCGGCGCCGCGGATCGCCTTGCTGGTCCACAACCGCTTGGAGAATGACCCACGGGTTAGCCGGCAAGCGCGGACGATCATCGAAATGGGGTGCCGGGCCGCTGTCCTCTGTGCCGACGTGCCTCCGGGCCCAGACGGCCACAGCTGGGGAGCCATGGTTGACGGGGCACGGCTGTACGAAACCGGAGCGCGAGTCACCCTCATCGGGCGTCTCCGGCGGTGGAGGAGGGGCCGAATTCGCGGCACGGCCGGTGCACGGCCAGATCAGGACGCCAGGGGAGACCGCCTGGGAGCAGGACGGGTTCTCGCATCAAGGCGCCTCCGCGGCAAAATAAGCGATATAGGGGACATCGCCCGCCTGCTGTTTTGGAACCTGACCATTTTCCGCAAATTCCGCCCCCTC
>JANWHO010000287.1 GCA_025450375.1 Chloroflexota bacterium | reverse complement strand
TTGCCGCCCCTCTCGCTCGGTGGGGTTGCCGTAGTCAGCGCCTTGTTGGTTATCTTCGCGGTGGGCGCCAAGCCGGTCACCGATCCCGACTTTTGGTGGCACCTGGCTACGGGGAAGTACATGGCGATCCACCATCTCATTCCGCATTACGATGTATTCTCGCTTACCGCGCGAAGTCATCGCTGGATCACCCACGAATGGCTGACCGAGCTTCTCTTTTATGGCGGCTGGATGCTGGGCGGAGCCACCCTGATCAGCCTCATGACCGGCGTCGTCATTGCCCTCGCTTTCTGGGCTACCTACCTGGCGGCGCGCGAACGCGGCGTCCCATCAGCGGTGAGCGCCCCGATCATCGCCCTCTCGGCTTTCGCCTGCGCCCATACCTGGGGGGCGCGTCCCCAGATGATCTCCATGCTCCTGACCGCGCTCTTCGGCCTGGCAATTACCCGCATGTTGGTGCGCGGCCAGTCCGCGCCGCCGCTCTGGCTCCCCCTGGTGATGGTTTTCTGGGTGAACCTGCATGGCGGCTTTATCTTCGGGGTGGCCTTGGTGGCCATCGCGGTGGCCGGCGCCCTGATCCAGGATTGGTTCAGGATGTCCCGCCGGATCGACGAAGCTTTGCCGCCCAGGAAACCGCGGATCAACGCGCGCCGTTCGATCGCGGTGGTGCTCCTGACCGCGTTTGCCACCCTGCTGAATCCCAATGGACTGGCCGGAGCCCTCTATCCGTTCTCGTACCTGGGGAACAATGCCTCCACCCGGTATATCAGTGAGTGGGTGTCGCCTGATTTTCATCAGGCGCACTTTCTGTTCTTTGAATCCTTTCTGTTCATCATTCTGGTGGGCGCCATGGCGAGCCCCCGACGGGCCCGCCTGGTTGATGGGTTGATGCTCCTTCCTTTTCTCTATTTGAGCCTGGATTCGGTTCGCAACATCAATTTGCTGTCCGTGCTGGCCGCTCCCATGGCGGCCGAATGGGTCGCAGGCGCCCTGGCCATGCGGCGCGGGGCCGAGCGAATGGCGCGGGCGCCCGAGAAGCGGCGATCCACCATGAACTGGATATGCGTGGGGGTGCTCGGCGCTGCCCTGCTGATCGCTACCACGCTCGGGGTCACCAGCCAGGGCCAGGCCAATGCCCAGAAAAAAAACTTCCCGGTCGGCGCCCTTCGGTACATCCAGACCCATGGTCTTCCCGCCCGCGGCCTCGATAGTTATAACTGGGGTGGGTACCTGATCTGGAGTTGGTATGGGCAGCGCGCGGTCTTTGTCGATGGCCGGCCCGACATGTATGGCGATGCGTTCATGAATACGTACATCTTGGCCTACGAAGGCGGTGGTTCCTGGTCCCATCTCCTGGACGCCAATGCACTCTGCTATGTCCTGGTCGAGCCAAACAGCGGGATCGCCCGGGCCATGACTGGCGTCCGAGGCTGGCAGGTACGCTATCGGGACGCGGTGTCGGTGCTCTACCTCCGTACCAGGAACCCGAGAGGCTGCGCGAGGTGAGCGCGACCGGCAACGTCTCGCGCGCGGTCGCCGTCCGTCCCGGCCGGCAGGGGCCGGCGAAACTAAGGGCCATTGGGCTGTCGATCCTGGTCGCCGGCCTCATTCCCTACCTCTGGGGCTACCTGCTGGCCCCCGATGAATTCAGCTTTCAGGGGGCGCTCAATAACATTGGCGACCTCAGCCAATATCTGGCGGCGATCCGCCAGGGCAGCGAGGGGGCCTGGCGCTACACCAACCAATTTACCCCCGACCACGCACGGAGCCTGGTGATGTATAGCCCCTATGTGCTGGCTGGTCACCTGAGCCTCGGCTTCTCTCCGGCGATGATCTTCCAGCTGTCGCGGCTGGGATGCGGCGCCCTGGCCCTCTGGGCCATGGCCCTGTTTTGCCGCCTCTTCCTGGGCGACCACACCTTGCGGGCCGGGTGGCTCTTCGTCCTCCTGGCCGGGGGGCTGTATTGGCTGGCCCTGCCGCTGGCCGCCTTCATCCCCAATGGCGTGAGCCCGGCCGCGCTCACCGCCCCCGAGCTTAACCCGCTCATTACCCTGCTTGTCTCGCCGCACGAGGCGCTCGGTTTGGCGGCTGAACTTCTGGGATTCGCCTGCACCCTCCGGGCCTCCGGAGCGGGGCCGCCGCTCTGGACCGATGAACGGCCCCGACCAGGAGTGGGAAGCCGGAATGCCTGGACGGCGGGAGCCGCGATCTCGTTCCTGGTCCTGGCGCTCAGCTACCCGTTCCTGCTCCCTACCGTGGGTCTGGTTCTATTGGCCTACGCGGCGGTCTCGGCCCGCGGCGCCTGGTATGGGAGAATGGCGGCGGCCACTAAGAAGCGGCGCCTGCGGGCCGGGGATGTGTTCGCCAGCGAATTGCGGACCATCATCATCGCACTCTTCCCGGCCGGGGTACTTGGGCTCTACTATGCCCTGATCTTTCATGGTGACCGCTACTGGAGCCATAGCAGCCTGGCCCAGGTGAGCCGGCCAGATCTGGCGGTCCTGTGTTTCGCCTTTGGTCCCCTGGCGGGAGGCGCCTACGTGGGAACCCGTAAGCTGCGGGAAGTCCGGGCGGCCGGAGCGGACGCCGTACCGGCGGCCTGGACCTGGTTCCCCCTGATCTGGGCCGTGGTGAACGCCTGTACATTGCTCCTTCCGATCTGGCAGTCGGGGAGGCAGGCGCTTGGGCTCAGCGTACCCCTGGCCCTGATGAGCTTCTACGCCCTGGCGGGTCCCCGCGCGGTGGCGGGGCGCCAGCGCCCGCACCTCCGTCCCCTCCCCGCCAGCGTCCTGGTCTTCTCCGCGCCTTTGCTGGTGGCCCTCTACACCGCCGTGGCTGCCTCCGGAGTCAACAAGGACTACTATGTGCCAACCAGCGTGATCCAGGCGGCCGAGTGGCTGGGCGCGCACGCCGGCCCGAACGACGTGGTGCTCTCCAGTCCAGGCTTCGGCAATCTGGTGCCCGAGTATTGCACGTGCCGGGTACTGGTGGGGCAGAACTTTCAGAGCTTCGACCGCGTCCGCCGCCTGGAGGAGGCGCGGGCGTTCTACGCCTCCGCGAACCGCGCGAGGGCGGGGAAGATTCTGACGGCTATTCGTGCCCACGGGGATCCGGTCACCTTTGTCGTGTTCAGTCCTTTCGAGCGCGATCTCGGCCGGCTCGATCCGGGGCGTATGGCCGGCTTCGTGGTGCGGTATAAGCGGGATTCTGTCACCATTCTTGGCCGTTCCTCCGCCCATGGCTGACTCGCGCACCGGACCCGGCCCGAGCCGCCGGTGGGACGGGCCGGCGCTGGCCGTCCTGCTCCTGGTGGGCGCCTACCTGCGGCTGGCCAACCTGGCGGACAACCCCGGCTGGGACGGCGATGAAGGATATAACCTGAACATCGCCGCCAACCTGCTCGCGGGCCATGCGCAAATGTTCGCCATGCGCTATGCCTTCGTGCAGCACCCGCCCTTCTTTTACTTGCTGGGCGCCCTGGTGATGAGACTCTGGACGCATGACTTGATTGCCTTGCGAACCCTGAGCGCCTGCTGCGGCGTCCTGACCATTTTGGTGCTTCATGGCCTGGGATCGGCCCTTGGCGGCCGGCGACTCGGCTGGGCCGCCGCGCTCTTCTACGCGATCTGGCCGGAGGCGGTGCTGCAAGTACGCTGGGCCTATACCTACAATCTCCTGGCCCTGTTGGTGGCGGCAAGCCTTTGGGCGGCGCTCCCGCCCTATCTAGCGCGGAATCAGCAACCGGCCTCGGCCGGCATGGTTCCTGCCATCCGGCCTCGGCCGGAGGTTCTTGGGTCGGCGCTCCTGGCAGGGTTCCTCGCTGGCCTGGCCCTGGCTACCGATCAGGAGGCGGCGGCGCTCGTGCTTCCTCTGGTCTATCTATGGGGACGCGATTGGCGCTCCCTGGCCTGTGGTCTGGCCGCCATGGCGGCCGCGCCGGCCGCCTACCTGGGGGTCATGCTGGCTACCAGAAAGGCCGACCTGCTCTTCGATATCCACCACACCGCGTCGCGCCTCGACAGTGGACCGGGGGCGCTTCTGAGCCGCCTGGCCGACCTCGTCCGCTTCGATCCCCTAGTGGGGCTAGGGCTGTGTGGATTGGCCCTGGCCACCCACGGACGGGCCCGAAGGGCTACCCTGGCGCTGGCGGTCCTGCTGACCGGCCTGGTGGTGGAAGTGCGCGATCCGGCGCCTATCTTCCGCGCCGCCGAGCCGTTGCTTCCCCTGGCGGGATTGGGGATGGGGGCACTGATCCTCGCCGTGATGGATCTGATTGCCCACATGGTAGGGGGGACTGGGCGGTTACGAGGGCCAAGAGCGGCAATCGCCACGTTGGTGCTGCTGGTTCCCCTTGGGGCCACGCTGTTGATCAGCGACCTGGGGTCGGTTCGGACCGGCTTCGCCACCGGTCTCCAGCCCACCCTGCCGCGTTCGGCGGCGGACGCCCGTCGGATGGCCGCCTGGGTGAACGCTCGGGTACGCTCCAGCGATCTGGTCATCGCCATGCCCGGCATCGCCTGGCTGTTTCACTGCCGCGCCACCGAACTTTTGCAAGCGGTGGCGGTCAGCGGCCACGGCACCGCCTTTTACCCGGATGGCCTGAGCAGGGCCCGCTTCGTCTACGATCCGCGGCTGGAGGCCGCCCGTTATTTGGTGGTGGACCGGTTCACCCAGCTCTGGGCCGCCGAGCATCCGCGGGAGCGGGCTTTGATCGTACGGGCAAAGTACTATTGGCCAATCGTCTACCGGGGTGGAGAATACATCGTGTACGCGCATCCCACATAGGGAGTGACGGAGAGTTCGCGTGCCAACGTTATATTCAGTCCGGAATCTTTGACTTACAATGAGGCAAATAGCCGAACAGAGCCGCAACCGAGGAGAAGGCGCCGTGCAAGAGAGTGCCGTGGAAACCATTACCGTTCTGATCATCGACGATCAGCCAATCTTTCGCGCGGGTTTACGACATATGCTGTCCTCCATCCATCCGGGCCTGGAGATCGTGGGCGAGGCATCAAACGGGGAGGAAGGGCTGCGTCTGGTCGAGGAGCTCAGCCCGGCGGTGGTGCTTCTGAACGCCGAGGTTGAAGGGCTGGACGGCCTGGAGGCGATCCGCGAGCTCAAGCGGCGGGTCTCCAATATCAGCGTGATCGTGATGACCAATCGTGACGACGAGGAAAAGCTCTTTTACGCGATTAAGTATGGAGCGGCGGCCTACGTACTCAAGTCCATGGACATCGCGGAGTTGGGCCAGGTCATTCGGCGCGCGGCCGGCGGTGAGTATCTGATTAACGACAGCGTGCTGGCGAAACCGGTTTTGGCCTCCAAGGTCCTCAAGTCGTTCCGTGACCTCGCCGAAGAACATGATCAGGTAGCGGAACCGCTCTATATTCCGCTCTCCACCCGAGAGGTCCAGGTGCTCGACTACATCGCCAAGGGGAATAGCAATAAGGAAATCGCCCGCGCGATGACGATCAGCGATCAAACGGTGAAAAACCACATCACCTCGATTATGCGCAAATTGGCGGTCAACGACCGGACCCAGGCGGTCGTCTACGCGATGCGCCAGGGATGGATAAAAGGCTGATCTGGCCAGCCCAAAAGTAGGATTGACCCTGCTGCCCTATCTGTGTTTATGTGGGTCAGGCCAATAGAGTGGAGGGGATACCATGCAGTTGTTACGTAGTAGCCGAGGAATGACCGTCGTTGGCGCGGCGCTGGCCGTGGTGGCCGCCGTGCTGGTAATTTACCTACTGACCTCGAAATCGAACACCCCATCAAACGCCACGCAGATCGGGACGGCGACCCCATCAGGACCGACCGCCACCGCGACCGTGATCTTACCCACCGCGACACCCACTCTCACCCTCGCCGCGATCACCGCCGTGCAAAACGTGGCGGCCGGCACGCACCTGAACAACCTGGTTGACGTGGTCCGCTATTTCAAGGACGAGCCGCTCTCGCCCAACGTCTCTATCGACAGCAACGCGGTGACCAGCGGGACCATGAGCTGGCTCACCTCGGATACGAAGGTGCTCTCGGGCACCACCTTCCTGGGCGGATCGATCGAGATCATCAAACCGATCAAGAAGGGCGCGCCGCTGCTCACCACGGACTATCGGGTGCTCTCCGTGCCGCCGCCGAATAGCTATGCCTGGCAGATGGATCCGGGCCGGGTGGCTGAATCGGTGCAGCTTGCCACCACGTCCGCCGCCGACCTGGCGATTGTCCCCGGCGACTATGTCGATGTGCTGCTTACCGTGCGCCAGCGCGAGTTAAATAGCCTCACCTCCAATCCTCCCACCAGTCTCAATGGTCCCTTCGAGACGCAGCAACTTATTTCCGACACCAAGGTGATCAGCGCCCTGACCAATCTGGCGGGCGGCGGCGCGGTCTATACCCTGGAGATGCCCTTGCAAGACGCGGTGCTGCTAAAATACGTGAAGGACTCAAGCGGCACCATCGACCTTGTCTTGGTCTCCGGCTCCGACGTGCGGACTCAGGCCGCGCAGCCCTCCACCAAGGCAGTGGTGCCAGAATACTTCCTGACCCCGAGAGCCATTCTCCGCGGTACGCCGAGCAACGTCGGCATACCGTATCCCTTCGCCTCACCCAGACCAACCCTTACCCCGGTAAGTACTCCCGCCCCAGGGCACTAGGAAGCGTTTGTGAACAACGGGAACAAAATCTCCATCCTGATCGCCGAGAGTGATCCCGCGTTCCTCGATCAACTGCTTAGCTGGTTGTCGGTCGAGCCCACCCTGGAAGTGGTGGGCTCGGTCAACGACAGCGATGAAGCGGTCAGTCTTTCGCGCCGGCACAAACCGCATGTCATCCTGATGGACATGGATATGCCGGGGCGGGGCGGGATTGACGCCACCGAGATGATCTCTACCCTGCTGCCCAGCACCGGAGTGATCATGATCTCGGAGGATGGAGCGCCGGACTCGTTGCGCAAGGCAATGATCGCCGGGGCCCGGCAATTCGTCCTCAAAAGCACCACCAAGCAAGAACTGGTGCGCACGATTCGGGAAGTACATCAAAGCACCGTAGCTCGCCGGGTCCTGGGGGGTCCGGACGTGGTGGTTGCCACGCCGCCACCCCCCGGCGCCGGATCCGCCTACGGTGACAACGGCGGACCCCGACGCGAAGGGAAGGTCATCGCCGTGTTCAGCCCCAAGGGTGGGGTCGGGGTGACCACCGTGGCGGTGAATGTCGCCGTGGCCCTGCGAAAGGACCACAACCTTCGGGTCACTCTGGTAGATGGGAGCCTCCCGTTCGGCGACGTGGCGGTATTCATGGACCTGGCGCCAAACCATTCGGTCATGGACCTGGTCGTGAGCCCCGAACAAATCGACGACGAGTACATCAACAGCGCCCTCTCGGCGCACCCCCGCTCGGGGACCAGGGTCCTGTTGGCGCCGCCCCGCCCGGAAATGGCCGAGATGGTCACCGCCGATCAACTTCGCCGCACCTTGCAGCTTATGCGGGCCGCCAATGACTTCACGATCGTGGATACCTGGTCGTGCCTGGATGAAAGAGTGCTGACCATGCTGGAGGTGGCGGATACCATTCTTCTCTGCCTCACGCTGGACCTAACCGCAATCAAGAGCGCCAGGGTATTCCTGGAAGTAAGTGAACTGCTGCGATTCCCCCCAGAGAAGATTGTTCCCGTTCTCATTCGGTCCACCGGCACTCAGGGTATCGAGGTGCGCGACGTGGAGGCCACCCTGGGTCGGGCGGTCAACTCGCAAATCAGTGCCGATCCGAAACTGACCAGCCGATGCATTAACGAAGGCGACCCGGTGGTTCTTGGCTATCCGAGCACGCCCCTGGCCGCCGACTTCCGCAAGCTGGCCGCCGACCTGTTGGCCGGCGAGGTGACGCCGGTGGCCGAGGCTGCCAGGCCGCGGAAAAGTGGGCGGTTTGGGCTATTCGCGAAATCATAGGGTTGGCGTATAATCGGGCCAGAAGACCGTCATCGGCGGACGGGCGGGAGCACGAATCCCCGCCGCGATCCGAAAGCTGCCCGCGGGAAGGATAATCAATGTCTCTCTTGAAACGCATCGAAGGCGCTTCCGCGGGCGCTCCCACGGAATCCGTCGCTCCCGTAGCCCTCATACCGAGCCAGCCGCCGCCTCCTCCCAGGCCGCAGGCTGGGGGGCTGAATAGCGCCCTTACCGCCCTGAATCGCCAGGAACAGGCACCCGTTACAAACGGGACCATCAGTACACTGGCTCCTCAGGTCGGCGGCAACAGCATGCGGACCCCTGCCCGCCAGGGACTCGACAGCATCGCCGCCCTCCGCCGCGCTCCCGCGAACGACCAGGACAATTTCGCCGAGTTGCGCTCCCGCGTCCAGCAAAAACTGATCCAGGACATTGGTCCCAATGCCGACTTCTCGCAAGCCGGCGAAATGCGGAAGCGCATCCAGAC
>JANWHO010000286.1 GCA_025450375.1 Chloroflexota bacterium | reverse complement strand
CACCCCCGAGGGTCCGCAGTATGTGGACAATGTCCGGGCCCTGCAGCAGACGTTCGGCGGCTAATGAAGCGCAAGTCGGCCGCCGGTTGTAGGGGCACCCCTCGTGGGTGCCCTCGGGTCGGCCGCCAAGGGCACCCACGAGGGGTGCCCCTACAACCGGCGGCCGACTTGCGCTTCATTAGCCGCCGAACGTCTGCTGCAAGGCCAGGACATTGTCCACATACTGCTGGCCCTCGGGGGTGATTCCCACCGTGTTCACGCTGGTCATCCCCTGGTGGTAGGCGGCGATCGCGTGCGTGGCGTCGCCGTAGACGTTCAGGTAGTAGTGCAGCATGATCGCGCCAGCCTTGACGTTATCGGTGGGATTATAAGGATTGATCGGCGAGCCGAGCAAACTGTTGCTCACCCAGTCCACCGAATCGGGCATGATTTGCATGATCCCGATCCCCCCATCGGCGGAGGTAACCATCTGCCATCCGCTTTCCTGCCAGGCAACTGCTTTGAGCAATCCCACATCGATCCCCTCAGCCTGGGCCTCCGCGGTCAGGATCGAGCCCACGGTCGATTGGTCCACGGGCACCGTGCCGGTCGGCAACGCCAACGATTGTCCCGCCCGCACCAAGCTTGGGTCGGTCAGATTGTTGACGGAGACCAATGCATCGAGCGAGAAGCCCAGCCGACCGGCGATCCCGGCCAACGTATCGCCCGGCTGGACTACGTAGGTCGCGGCGGCGGTGCTGGGAACGGTGGCGGTGGCCGTGACCGTGCCGGCGGATCCAGCGGCGGCGGCCGGGATCACCAACCGCTGTCCCACGATCAGTAAGAAGGGGCTGCTGAGGTTGTTCGCCACCGCCAGGGCATTGGCCGATATCCCGTAGTTGCCGGCGATCGCGGAGAGCGTATCGCCTGCCCGCACACTATACATGGTCGCCGACGACACAGTGGGGGCGGACGACGCGGTGGGAATCGTGAGCGATTCCCCGGCGGTGATCAGATACGGCGTAGCCAGATTATTCACGGCGGCAAGGGCATCCAGCGAAACCCCGACCTGACCGGCGATTGCCGAGAGGGTATCGCCCGCCTGCACGGTATAGGTGCTCCGGCTGGAAGAAACGCTGGCGGCGGCGCTGGACGCGGAGGCGGCGCCAGGGCCGGAAATGACCAGGATCTGACCTGGCATGATCGTATCGCCGTTGCTCAACTTATTGGCGGCGACCAGCGCGCTCACCGTGGTGCCATACGTCCCGGCGATCCGCGAGAGGGTGTCGCCCGGCTGGACGGTGTACGTGGTGGGGCCCGCGCTGGGAGACAGGGATCGGCTGGACAGTCCGATGGAGGCGTGGCCGGCGGCCAGCGCCTGTTGAGCGAAGCCGCCGCCGATCAGGGCGGTGGAAAGGGTGCCCGCGATCACGAGACGCCGGGCGGGAAGTGGAAACCTCTGCATACCTTCTCCTTGGGCCAGGGAGCGACATGGACGTCACGGATGTACACCATTAGCGGACCCGCCCACGGGTCCGAATGGCCTAGCTTACCCGTGACCAGCACCGGTACGCTACCGTGTTGTCCACCAATTGCTCCCGTGCGATTGCTGGAAGCGGTGACTGTCACCGCCTGCGACAGTGTAAACAATCGGCTACGAGAAAGGCCAGCTAGCCATGTGCGCTGAAGATGAAAATCGCCATCCCCTCTACCTCATCGATCGGGCGGGTTGCTCCTACTGAATCGGCGCCGCGCTCTGTGTTTTCCATTCCCTCGGTGCTTCCGTGCTTCAGGAGGGGCGAACCGCGGGATCCCTTCGCCTCTGGGGCCCTATACTGATGAGCGTGAACGTGTATGATGTCCCGCGGCCTATCGCGGCGGTGGCCAATAGGAGTGGGCAGGCTCTCTGGCAGACCGGGTTGTCCCAGATTGAAGCCCCGGCTTTCGCGCCGGGGAGCCTCACCGCTCACCTAGCCGTGGGCTTTAGCCCGCTGTCCCGATGGGATGTATGAGGTTCGAACAACCATGAAGAAGGAGCGGCCTGAAGGCTACGCTAGCAGAGCAAATGAGCCTCCCCGGCCTGAAGGCCGGGGTTTCAAGGGGACGCGGCCGCCGCATCTCAGAACCTGTCCACTCCTATGGATGGTGTCCGCGTGAGCGGTGGTGTTCCAGAGGGGGCAACCGGGGCGGGCACCCTCTACCTGGTCGCCACTCCGATCGGCAATCTGGGCGATATCACCCTGCGGGCCCTGGAGACCTTGCGCACAGTGGATGCCGTGGCCAGCGAGGACACGCGGAAGACCGGCCTACTCCTCCAGCGGTTTGAGATCAAGAAGCCGCAGATCGCTTTTCACGAGCATAACGAGGAGCAGGCGGGCGCGCGTGTCGAGGGGCTGCTCCGCGAAGGGAAGTCGGTGGCCCTGGTCACCAATGCCGGGACGCCTGGGATCTCCGATCCCGGCTACACCCTGGTGCGCCGGGTCACGCGGGCCGGACTGCCCCTCACCATGATCCCTGGGCCAGCGGCGCTGGTCATGGCCCTGGTGCTCTCCGCGCTGCCCGTGCATAGCTTCACCTTCCGCGGCTTTCCGCCCCGGAAGTCGGGCGCGCGCCGGACCTGGCTCGCTCTGGACGCCGCCAGTCCGCATACCCTCATCTTTTACGAGAGCCCCCACCGTTTGCACGCCTTCCTTGTGGACGCGCGCGCCGTCTACGGCGACCGCCAGGCGGCGCTGGCCAACGACCTGACCAAGCTGTTCGAGGCGGTAGAGCGCGGACCACTCTCGGCCCTGGCGGAGGGAGTGGCCGGGAAGACCCTCAAGGGGGAATACGTGGTGGTGATCGCGGGGGCGGGGGCCGGCGATCAACCGGCGCCGGAAAGGGATGGGCCGTGAGCGCGGCTGTCCTGGCCCTGGCCCATGGCGATCTGCCGCTTCCGGCCTTCCTTCCCGATGCCACCCTCGGAGTGGTGCGGGCGGTGGACGCCGCCGATCTGGCGCGGGCGGGGACGCGGGCGTTGGTGATGAACGTCTTCCATCTGATGCAGAAGCCCGGCTCCTCTACTATCGCGGCCTTGGGCGGTCTGCACGCGATGAGCGGCTGGAGCGGGCCGATTATCACCGATTCCGGCGGTTTCCAGGCGTACTCGCTGATCCGCCAGAATAGCAAGTTCGGCAGCCTGAGCGATCGGGGGCTCAGCTTCCAGCCGGAAGGGGTGAATCGGAAGTTCCTCCTCTCGCCGGAGAAAAGCGTCTCCTTGCAGATGGCCTATGGGACCGATGTGGTGATGTGCCTGGACGATTGCACCCACGCCGAGGAGGCGCTGGAGGAACAGCGGCGCGCGGTGGGGCGGACCATTCGCTGGGCCCGCCGCTGCAAGGAGGAGTACGAGCGGCAGATCGCGGGGCGGAAGCTGGGCCCGGAAGCCCGGCCCCGTCTCTTCGCCGTGGTGCAGGGCGGTGATCGCCCAGAACTGCGGCGGGAGTGCGCGGAGGCGCTGCTGGAGCTGGGTTTCGACGGCTTCGGCTACGGCGGCTGGCCTTTCTCCAGCCAGGGGGTGCTGCTCCGCGAGACCCTGGCCTATTGCAGGGAACTGATCCCGGCGGAGTTCCCCATGCACGCCCTGGGGGTAGGGCATCCGGATCACATCGTGGCTTGCGCCGCCATGGGCTACCAGATCTTCGATAGCGCGTTGCCCACCCGTGACGCGCGGGGCGGCCGCCTCTACGCCTTCACCAGCGACCCGAGCGTCCCCGGCTTCCAGCTAAGCGGCGAGTGGCGTGATACTCTCTATATCCAGGACAACAAGCACATCAAGACCGCCACGGCGATCTGGCCCGGCTGCGATTGCCACACCTGCGCCAGTTACTCGGTGGGCTATCTCCACCACCTCTACAAATGCAACGAAATGCTCTATGCCCGCCTGGCGACTATCCACAATCTGCGCTTTATGAGCACTCTGATGGCGCTCCTACAGGCTGATGGCTGAACCGACCGGCGACCAGATCGAGGCGCTGGTGCGCGCCGTATCCGCCGGCCCCAAGTATCGGCGGGTAGCGCCCGACCTGATCGCGGCGATCGGCGAGCGCGAGCTAGGCAAGCGCGGCAGTCTGAAGGAGGCGATCAAGGAGACCAAGAACGCGCTGCATCAAGTCCACGGCGCCTTTTTTGCCGGCGCGCCGCAGTATGACGCTTGGCTCGACCTCTTGCGGGGATCGGTCATCCAAGGGCCCGAGGCTTTCCGCCGTACCCTGCTCCAGATCATGCGCCAACACGCCTCCACCTTCGAGCGGGCTCCGCTTCTCGACCGTCTCTATGCGGAAACCCTGGCTGGCCTCCCGCCTATCCGCTCGGTACTGGACCTGGGCTGTGGGCTGAATCCCTTGACCATCCCCTGGATGGGATTGCCGCCGGATGCAACCTATTATTGCTGTGACATAGACGCCGGGCTGGTGGAGTTCCTGAACGGGTTCTTCCAGGTCGGCGGCATCCGCGGCACGGCGGAGGTCCGGGATCTGACCCGGAATCCCCCGCCAAATCCCGCCGACCTGGGGCTGGCCCTCAAGCTGCTCCCCACCCTGGAGGCCCTTGAACGCGGCTCGGGCGCCGCCCTCCTGCGCGCGGTTCGCGCCCCGCGGCTGCTGGTCTCCTTCGCCGAGCGGAGCCTGGGTGGCCGCCGCGCGGGTCTGGCCCGGCGTCCGGGCGACGCCTTCCTCGCCTTGGCGCGCGAGGAGGGATGGGAAGTGCAAGAACATCTTTTTCCTGGCGAGGCGGTCTATCTGGCTACCCGGGACATGTCCCAACCCGCCGCCGTACCCTACTGAATGGTGAACGTGGCCTGGGCCACCCCACTGCTGATCGCCACGACGCGCGTCACCCCGGCCATCCCACCAGGCACGACCCAGCCATAGGCGAAATGCCCATCCGCCCCTGCCTTTTTGGGGCCGAGCACCTGCTGCGTACCGTCTGGATAGGTAATCACCAGGGTAAGGGCCGCATTGGCGCCAGTGGTGATCAGCGCCGTCTCCTGGCTCCCCGAGGCGACCGAGGGGGAGAGGAGCTTCAGGGTCGTCTTGCCGCCGCCCGCGCCGCTGCCGCCACTGTTGCCGCCTGATCCGAACGAGGGGGGCGCCGCGACCGGCTTCGGGACGCTGGTGAGCACGGTGGGATTCCCCAGAAGTATGTACAGTTGCTTTTTCTGGTTCTCGTGCAGCGTCAGTTTAATTTGGCTGGCCTGCCCGAAGGGGACGGTGAGCATGGTCGCGGCTTGCCCATAGACCTTGGCGATCGATGCCATTGAAGTCGTTCAGGTCCGACCCCGTGATCACACGCGGCCCAGTGGCCAGCGCGTGGCGGCTGGGGCCGAGGAGGGTGGTAAGGGCCACCACGAGGGCAATGACCAGGGAGACAGGGGCCAGAGACTTTCGGTTGCGTAACATGGTGGTTTCCTTTCAGCGTACTATCGGATTTGGTTGGCGCGTCCGTCCGCGCGGTCAGGCTCGATCTCCCGGAGTATCCGTGCCTTCCGGGGGGTCTGGGCCGCTCCGTGCCTCCGAATCAAGCAACCCCCGTAGATGGGCGAGCAGCGCGTCGGGGTTGGTGAATTGCTCGTGCCGGCCATCCCGCAAGTCCTCCAGCCTGGCCGCCCATTGCACTCGCTCATGCCGGCTACTGCACCAGACCCGCAGGATGAAGGATGTGTGTCGCGGCATGTCTCCCTCCCATCCGTCTGCTTCCGATGCTTAACCGATACCCACCCATACATTGCTTACCCATCCGCACTCTAGCAGGCGCCTCACGTAGGGCAGCCGCGGATTCTGTCCAGCGTGTGTCTCTGGGATGCAAGCCCTTGTTGCAAAAGATCTCGATACTCCTCTTTTGCAATCGCCGCGGGCGGGTGGATCTATGCTAGGCTGACGGCAGCGTTGGTATTCATGTGAGGGAGTGCGGATGCCGACCAGATTGCCCCCCGGCATGGCCCATGTCACCTATACCCGGCAATACCGGCGTTGTCGCCGGCCAAATTGCGGGTAATGCACCGATGACAAGCCGGGACATGGACCCTACTGGTTCGCTTACTGGCGCGAGGACGGCAAGGTGCGGTCACGCTACCTGGGCAAGACGATGCTCGAGGGGGTGCCGAATGAAGGAGACGCCGCGCACACTGTAGCCGCAGATGGAGACACGGCGTTGCGGGTGCGCACCCTGGGCGACCTCATGGTCTGGCGTGGTTCTGACCTCATCCCGGCGGCGCGCTGGCACTGCGTCAACTGCTGGACGGTCCGGAAGCCGGAATAAGCAAGGTACAGGTGGTGGGCGAGGTTCTGGTGCTGGAAGCGGCTCAAAGGGATCTCCGGCGGCGCCCTGATCGCGGAGTTGATCGCGTTCCTCGAGCCGCGTCAGACCCTCGTGCTGTTGGATAACTGCGAGCATCTGCTCGTGGGGTGCGCCGAATTGACCACGGCGCTGCTGCGTGGCTGTCCGGGACTACGCATTCTGGCTACCAGCCGGGAGCCGCTCCGCATCGACGGTGAGACAGCCTGGCGAGTACCGCCCCTCGCCACGCCGCCCGTCGCGCCCACGCTCGATCTGGACGGCCTACGCCAGTATGAGGCAGTGCAACTCTTCGTGGACCGCGCCCACGCCGGCCGGCGGGACTTTCTCCTGACCCCACTGAACGCCCCCGCGGTATTGCGGATCTGCCAGTGGTTGGACGGTCTACCCCTGGCGATTGAACTGGCGGCGGCGCGCTACCGGCTGCTGGAGACCGTACGCCAATACGCGCGAGAGCAACTCCGCGAGAGCGGCGAGGCGCTTCCCCTGGAGAAGCGCCATCGGCGGTGGTTCCTTGAGCAGCTAGAGCAGGGGCGCGGCGGACCGCGGGCGACAGACCGCGCAAGTTGGCTGGATCGCCTGGAGGCCGACATCGACAACCTGCGCGTGGCGCTCAGCGGTAGCGTGTCGGAACCCGCTGAAAGGGAGGAGGTGCTACGCCTTGCGGAACCGCTGGCCCACTTCTGCCTCCTCCGCGGCTATCAAGGCGAGGGCCGCCAGTGGCTGGCTGCCGCCCTGGTCCAACCTGGCGCGTCCGCCACGCGAGCAGGAGCGTTGAACGCGGCCGGCACCCTGGCGAACGAACAGGGTGATTACTCGGCGGCGGCAGCCCGCTACAGCGAAAGCCTTGCCCTGTATCGCGAGCTTGACGACGCGCGCGGGATGGCGCGTGTCCTGATCAACCTGGGCACGGTCAGCAAGTTCCAGGGCGATCTGGCACAGGCGCGAGCGCGGTACGAGACAGGGCTGGAAATCGTGCGCAAGCTTGAAGACACGCCGCTCCTCGCGCTCGTGCTGAACAATCTGGGCTCCGTGGCTATCGACCT
>JANWHO010000285.1 GCA_025450375.1 Chloroflexota bacterium | reverse complement strand
GATGGCCACAGACCAAGCACAATTAGACCGCCGGCGGAGATTATCAGCGAGGTCCAGAGGGCCGGAGGGACCGTAAACGGCAGAGCGGCGCCGGTCGAAGGACGGAAATACATGTAGAAAATCACTCGCAGGTAATAATACACCGAGACCACGGTGACCAGTACCCCCACCACCGCGAGCTCGCCGTGTCCCGCCTGCAGCACGGTTTGGAATACGTAGAACTTAGCCCAGAACCCGGCCGTGGGCGGGAAGCTGGCCAGCGAGAACATAAACAGAGCCATCACCGCCGCCAGCCAGGGCTGGCGACGCGCCAGTCCGGCGAAATGCTCGACTCGGGTGTTCTCCTCCCCGGTTCGACCTACCGCCGCGACCACGCCAAAGGCGCCCATATTCATTAGGGCGTAAATCAAAAAGTAGAAGAGCAGGCTGGGTACGCCGTCGCCCGACGTGCCGTCGCCGCGTGAGGTAAACACCGCGATGAGGAGGTACCCCGCGTGGGCGATGCTGGAGTAGGCAAGCATGCGCTTGACGTCGTTCTGCACCACGGCGGCGAGGTTTCCCAGGACCATCGTGAGCATGGCCAAGAGCCAGATAAGCCCCACCCAGTGGGCATGCAGGGCGGGTAGCGCCACCACGAACACGCGAACGAACGCGGCGAAAGCAGCCAGCTTGGTGCCTACCGACATCATGGCGGTGATCGGAGTCGGCGATCCCTGGTAGACGTCGGGCGTCCAAGCGTGGAACGGGACCGCCGACATCTTGAAGGCGAAACCCACGATCATCAGGGCCAGGCCGGCATAGAGGATAGGGTCGCTGACGGCGGCATGCCCTTTGAGGAACGCGGCGATGGCGGGCAGCGATGTTGATCCGGTCTCGCCATAGGTGAGGGCCATGCCGTAGAGCAAGAAGGCCGAGGCGAAGGCGCTGAGCAGGAAATACTTCAGCGCGGCCTCCTGTGACCGATCCTTGGTGCGCTCGAAGCCGGCCAGGACGTAGATGCAGATGGAGAAAAGCTCCAAAGCCAGGAAGATCACGATCAGACTATTCGCGGCGGCCATCAGCATCATGCCGCTTATCGTCCCCAAGACCAAGACGTAGTACTCGCCAAGGTTGATATGCTCAAGCTCCACGTACTCGATCGAGAGCAAGACCGTCAGGATCCCCACCAGGAGGAATATGGCGCTGGTATAGAGGGTAAAGCCGTCCAGCGCCACGCTGCCGTAAAAGCCGAGCTTGTTATCGTCGTGCATGGCGATGACCGCGATAAAAGCGATCACTAATCCAAGCAAACTGAGATAGGCGAGCGCCCGTCGCTGAGAGCGCGGCAAAAAGAGATCGGCAAGCATGACCACGATCGCGCTGAGAGCGACGATCATTTCCGGCAATATGACCGTGAAGTCGACGATCACGGGCGCCCTCCGAGCGAAGTGAGTACCGAATTGGCATAACTCAAAGCAGGATCCAGCCAACCCGCGGGCTGCACGCCGATCCACACCATCAAAACCACCAGCGGTAGTACGGATGCGTACTCAGCCACCGACAACTGATCCCACCAGGAGGCCACGGTCCCTGGCGGCAAGGGATCGGGGCTGGCCTTTCCCGCCGATCCCAGCGGCCCATGGCTGGCCCCCTGGAAGAGACGAAGCATGTAGGCCGAGGCAAGGACCACCCCAATCGTCCCCACCACGGCATCCGCCGCGTTTGCCTGGAACGTGCCGATCAGGATCAGAATCTCGCCCGCGAAACCATTGAGCCCAGGCAGTCCCAGAGCGGACAGCGACACCACCAGGAAAATCGCCGCCACGATTGGGGCCCTGACCGCGAGGCCGCTCAACTTCTCCAGATCCCTCGTCCTCCACTTGGTTTCGATTATCGCCACCAAGGCAAACAGCGCCGCGATGGTAATTCCATGATTGACTGCTTGCAGGGTCGCACCCTCGATCCCCTGCGAGCGCAGACTGAAGATCCCCAACGTGATGAAGCCCAGGTGGGGAATACTCGTGCAGGCCACCAAACGCTTAATGTCACGTTGGTCCAGGGCTAGAAGCGCGCCGTAGATGATCCCAATCGCCGCCAGCGCCATGATCACCGGAGCGTAATAATGAGCCGCGTCGGGAAACAGGGGCAGACAAAAACGAAGGAACCCGTAGATTCCCATTTTGCTCAGGACCCCGGAAAAAATGATCGCGGTCGATGGCGACGCCTCGCCGTACACATCCGGCACCCAGCTATGGAAGGGGAACACCGCTGCCTTGATCCCGAAAGCCAGGGCAAAGGCAAGGAATACCGGCCGCTGGACATCGGGCGACAGCGGATGAGCCATGAGGTCCAGAAGATCGAAGCTGTGCGGGTTGCTGAGCGCGAACAGCAGCAAGATCCCCACCAGCATGAGCAGACTGCCAACCATGGTGTAAAGAACGTACTTGAGCGCGGCGTAAATGCGCCGGTCGCCGCCCCAGATACCAAGCATGAAGTACGCGGGGATCAAGACCGCTTCCCAGAAGAAGTAGAAGAGAACCAGGTCGATGGACATGAAGACCCCGACCAAGGCCCCCTGCAAAAACAGCAACATACTCAGGTAGACGTTACTACGGTCATGCTGGGTCGAGGCGGCGACCAACACGCTGACTGGGGTGAGAATGGCGGTAAGGAGCAAGAACAGGATGCTCATACCATCAATCGCCAGGTGGAAGTTCACATGGAGGGCGCTAATCCAGGGCGCGGTCACGTCCCATGTGCCGCTCGACAGCGGGGCGCCGTCGTACTTGAAAAACAGCGCGACAGTCACGCCAAGGGTAATCAACGAGCCCGTGAGGGCGATTGCCACCGCTGCCCGGTGCGTTGCCCCCAGCAGCAGCACCGCGATGGCCGCCGCGAATGGGGCGAGCAGTTCGATTTGCAGCATAGTCTGTCTCCCCCCTTTCTACCGCTGCGCCACGGCAAGCGCAACCAGCAATAATACACCGAGGAACAAGGTAACCGCGTAGGTGCGCACGTACCCGGACTGCACCGGGCCGATATCAGTGCTGGCCCCTTCAATGGATCGGGTCACCCCGTTCACCACTCCGTCGATCACCTTCCGGTCCAGCCCCTGCCACGACCATCGGGCCAGCACATAGGTAGGCGTCTCCACCAGAAGGTTATACACGTAGTCGAAGTACCATTTCTCCAGGAGAAACTTCTGTACGGCGGCGCTCGGCCCTTTGAGCTTCGGGCGCGGTCCTTGGTGATACAGGTCTCGGGCTCCGACAAAGGCCACCACGATCAACACCAGCAGGAGGCCGAAATTCCACCAGTTGTAATCCACCTCCACGTTGTTCGGGGAGACAAAATACTGGTTAAAGACGGGATTGAGCCAGTCATGAAAATGGCCGAAATTTGGCAGTTGAATGAACCCACCCACGGCGGCGAGAATGGCGAGCGCCCACATGGGGACCAGCATCACCGACGGCGCTTCATGCAGATGCGCGGCCGCGTCCTTCTCCACCCGTGAGCGGCCGTGGAACGCGAGATACCAGAGTCGGAACATGTAGAACACGGTCATCCCGGCGGTAGCCACCCCCCTGGCCCACGGAATCAGATACCAATCGCCGCGGGCAGCGGCGTGGGTGAGAATCTCGTCCTTGCTCCAGAAGCCGGAGAACGGCGGGATACCGGCGATCGCCACGACCCCAACCGTGAACAGCAAATAGGTAATGGGCAACTTGCTTCGTAGGCCGCCCATCTTACGCAGGTCCTGCTCGCCGCCCAGGGCGTGAATGATGCTGCCCGCGCCCATGAAGAGAAGCGCCTTAAAGAAGGCATGGGTCATCAAGTGGAACATGCCGGATGAGTAGGCGCCCACGCCCACGCCGAGGAACATGTAGCCAATCTGGCTCATGGTTGAGTAGGCGAGCACCCGCTTGATGTCCATCTGGACCAGGGCGATCGTGGCCGCCACCAGGGCGGTCACGGCCCCAATAATCGTCACGGCGCCGGCGCCGAACGGAGACAGGTCGTACAGCACATGGCAACGAGCGATCAGATACACGCCCGCGGTCACCATGGTGGCGGCGTGAATGAGAGCGCTGACCGGAGTCGGACCCTCCATGGCGTCCGGCAACCAGGTATGCAAGGGGATCTGCGCCGACTTGGCGATGGCGCCCAACAGCAGCAGGAGGCACAGCGCCGTCACCACGTGGTCGTTGCTATGCAGAGTGGCCGCCTTGGCGAATACCCCGGCGTAGGTGACCGTCCCCCACTGGCGAACCATGAGGAAGATCGCCAGCATGATCCCGATATCGCCGATTACGTTCATGATCAGCGCCTTGCGGGCGGCCAGGAGCGCGGACATATGTTGATACCAGAAGCCAATCAGCAGATACGAGGAGAGCCCAACCAGACCCCAGCCAATCAGGAGGAACAGGAAATTATTGGCCACGACCAGGAGCAACATCGAGAAGATGAAGAAATTCATATAGGCGAAGAATCGCGAGAAGTCCTCGTCGTCGTGCATGTAGCCGACCGAATAGACATGGATCAGGAAGCCGACCCCGGTCACGATGAGGAGCATCGTGGCGCTGAGGGGGTCGATCAGCTTGCCGAAATCTATCTTGAGCGACCCAGCCTGTACCCATTGATGATAGTCCAGGTTACCCTTGGTCACCTGATCGTGCGCGGACCAGCCCATCACCTGGAAGTAGGCGATCAGCGCCACGGCGAACGCGGCTCCGATCACGCCGCAGCCGATCAGACCGATCCAGGTTTTGCTGAGACGCCGCCCTACGGCGCCATTGATCGCGAACCCCAACAAGGGCAGAACAAGCAGCAGCCACGCATAGCCGTGCATAGACTAGCCCTTCATCGAATTAACAGCGTCAACGTTAATGGTCTCCCGCGTACGGAAGATCGAGACGATGATCGCCAGGCCGATAACCACCTCGGCGGCCGCCACGGTCATGACGAAGAACACGAAGATCTGCCCATCCATCGAATGGAGGCGGCGGGCAAAGGCGACCAAGGTCAGGTTCACCGAATTAAGCATCATTTCAATGCTCATGAAAATGACCAACGGATCGCGGCGAATAAGCACCCCGACCGCGCCAAGGGTGAATAAGATCGCCCCCAGCACCAGATATGTCGATGTCGATACCAAACCTTCGTCTCCCCACAACCACGATGGGCCCACGAGCAACCCATCTATCTCCCGTGCCGTTCGCCTCTCAGTGATACATCCATCGGTTCTAGCTGATTTTCCGTTTCGCCAGCACCACCGCTCCCAACATGGCCAGCAGAAGCAGGAAGGACGTAATTTCGAAAGGCAATAGGTATGTGCTGAACAACTGGTCGCCAATGGTATTGACGCAACCGAGACCACCGCCGGTGTGATTGGGCAACGGCGGCGGGCAGGAGGAATCAAGGGTGAAGTGGGTAGCGTCAATGGGGCCGCGCAGATTGTTGGTCGCTACCTGGACCGCCAGGACCGCCGCCAGCACGGCCCCGAGAATCAGGGCGGGAATGCGGAGGACAGCCAGAGGATCGTCCCCGGTATCCTCGCGTCCAGGCGAGAGAAGGGTAATCACGAACAGGAACAGCACCATGATGGCGCCCGCGTAGACGATGACCTGAACCGCGGCCAGGAATTGGGCGTCCAGGAGAACATAAAACACAGCCAGACAAAAGAAGTTAGCCACCAAAAACAAGGCGCTATAGACGGGATTCCGTTGCAGGATCACGTTCAGACCGGTAATAACGGCGATCACCGCCGTGACCCAGAAAACCGCCGTCACCGTATTGCTCCCGCTTCTTGCGCTAG
>JANWHO010000284.1 GCA_025450375.1 Chloroflexota bacterium | reverse complement strand
GACGCGGACAGCTACGACGCGGCATACGAGACGCGCGCCGCCGCCGGCCAGAATGTCCATGGCGAAGCCGATTTCGTGGAGCGGCACGGCCCCCGCTCGGTCCTGGATGCCGGCTGCGGCACCGGACGCCTGGCGCGAGAGTTGGCCCGCCGGGGCCTGGAGACCGCCGGCGTGGATCTCGACCCCCGAATGCTGGCGGTGGCCCGACAAAAGGCCCCCGAACTGGAGTGGCAGGTTGGCGATCTGGCCACCGTGAACCTGGGCCGCGTCTTCGACGCGGTGGTGCTGGCCGGGAACGTGATGATCTTCGTCACCCCCGGTACCGAGGCCGCGGTATTGGCGAACCTGGCCCGTCACCTGCTCCCCAAAGGGCTGCTGATCGCCGGCTTCCAACTCCTCCCAGATCGCCTTGGCCTGGATCGCTACGACCTCCTGACGACGGAGGCCGGTTTCACCCTCGCCGAGCGCTGGACAACCTGGGACGAGGATCCCTGGCAGCCAGGCGGCGAGTACGCGGTCTCCGTGCATCGCAAGAGCGCGGGCTAATTCAGGCCGGCGGTCTCCACCCGGTTTCGCCCCAGGCGCTTGGCCTGATACAGAGCGGCGTCCGCCTTTCGCACAAATTCGTCGCGGTCATAGCCAGTATCGATCACGCTATGGAGACCAAAACTGCAGGTGACATGGATCTTCCCCTCCGCGGAGAGGATTGGCGTCCCGCCAACCGCCACCCGAAACTGCTCGGCCCGCGCGAGCGCCGCCTGACCAACGCAGCCCGGAAGCACGATCAGAAACTCTTCACCCCCATAGCGGCCTACCTCGTCCGAACGACGGACGCAAGAGCAAAGCCTTCGGGCTGCCTCCCGCAGCACCGCGTCGCCAACCAGGTGCCCTAAGTGGTCATTGATGCTCTTGAAGTTGTCGAGGTCCGCCATGAGGACCGCCACGGGCCGGCTGTCGCGCCGCGCTCGCGCGAGCGCTTTCGCCAGCAACTCGAAGATTGCCCGGCGATTCCACACCCCGGTGAGGCTGTCCTTGGTAGCCAGCCGCAGGAGTGCGTCTCGTTCCGCCCGCAACCTTCGCGCCTCCTCACGGAGATCCGCGATTATCCGTTCGGCGTCCTCGTCGCGGGCCAGCATTCGACCAACAATTTCCGGTACCGCCTGGGGACGCTGCTTCAGGGTGGCGTAGGCATCCTTGGCCGGGCGGCTGAACTCCGAAAGGGTTTCGCTGATCGCGCTATCACTCCATCCAACCGCTCCATCGCCCACGGGAGCGCCAGAGTCAGGGCTCCCTCCGTGTAACTCGACCAGCGGCAACATAGACCTGCTCCCACGCTTCACCGACAGCGAACGATCCGCGCCCATGAACCGCCCCCAGTATGCGCCGGAAAAACCCAATCCGCCACGCGGATCGGCAGGATTACCCACGTATATCGCATCGGTGATACAAGTTTGTGGCTACGTGGTACTGTGGAATCTACGCATTGCGGGCTCGGCAACCTGGTATGATTACCACCAACTCGCGAACGCATTCTCATTGAGCTGTCGCTGTGAATTGGTGGAACAGGGTGGCTGAAACGAGTGTGCCAATAGCCGGAGACGCCCCACCTTTTGGCGCCGTGCTAAGGGAATATCGGCGGGCAGCCGGTCTGACCCAGGAAGCCCTTGCCAATCTTTCGGGCGTCAGCATCCGCGGGATCCAGGATCTTGAACGTGGGGTTTCCCTGCCACAACAGGGCACCTTGCAACGTCTGGCGGTCGCGCTTGGGTTGCCCGCCGAGGCGGCGGCGGCGTTCTCCGCTCGGGTCACTCCAGCCCCCCGTGGACGTGCTGCTTCATCCCGAGGCCGCGCCGCCGTGGACGCCGCGCGGTCCGGCATTCCTCTTCCGCTGACTCCCCTGATCGGTCGGGACCATGATGCCGCCGCGGTGCGGGATCTGTTGAGCCGGCCTGATGTTCGCTTGGTGACCCTTGCCGGCCCTGGCGGTATTGGGAAGACCCGACTCGCCCTCCGTCTGGCGGATGACTTGCTCCAGAGTTACGGGGATGGCGTGATCTTCGTCGATCTATCCGCCGTCAGCGCTCCACACCTGGTTCAATCAGCCATTGGCCATGCCCTGGGGCTCGGTGACGTGGGCGGCAAGCCATTGTTGGCGCGCCTGCTCGACTTTCTGCGCGACAAGCGCATGCTGCTTCTGCTGGACAACTTTGAACAGGTCTTGCAGGCCGCCCCCTCGGTCGCGCACCTGTTGGTAAGCAGCCGCGCGTTGCAGGTGCTGGTGACCAGCCGAGCAGCGCTTCGGGTCCGCGGCGAACATGTTTTTCTGGTCCCTCCGCTTGAGCTGCCCCCCATGCCGACCGAAACCAACGGCCTGTCGCGGTACCCCGCCATTGCCCTGTTCTCCCAATCCGCGCAGGCATCGCTCCCAGATTTTCAACTTACCGCCGAGACAGCGCCCATCGTGGCCGAGATTTGCGCGCGTTTGGATGGATTACCGCTGGCTATCGAGTTAGCGGCGGCCCGAATCAACGTCATGCCGCCACCGGTTCTCCTCCAACGCCTGGAGCAACGCCTCGACCTCCTGGTCTCGGGGCCGGCGGATTTGCCGGAGCGCCAGCAAACACTCCGCGGCACCTTGACCTGGAGTTGCGAGCAATTGGGCCCTGAAGCGAGATCGCTCTTCTCACGTCTCTCTGTGTTCGTCGGCGGATGGTCCCTTGAGGCGGCCGAAGCCGTGTGCTCTCTCGCGCCGGCCGGAGCCACCGCCAATCCACCAGAAGATGCGTTCATGGACTCTGGGACGCGGCGTCCGGAACTGGCGGAGATACTGGATCAGATTGTGAACCACAGCCTGGTAGTTCGTGATCCGGCGCCTGAGCCTCTCGCCGTTGATGGGCGGGCCGCGTGGCACTTCCGGATGCTTGAGACGATCCGCGAATACGCCCTTGACCGGCTGGAGGCAAGCGGTCACGCGGAGGCCATGCGGCGGCGACACGCGCTCTATTATCTGGACATGGCGCTCGCCGCGGAGCCGGAGCTAACTGGTCCGCGACAAGCCCTCTGGTTTGAGCGCCTGAAGCATGCGCACGACAATATTCGGGCCGCCCTTGAATGGGCGTGTATGGAGGACGCGGCACTTGGTCTCCGTCTGGCGGGAGCGTTGTGGCGTTTCTGGAATACCCATAGCCACCTCAGCGAGGGGCGATGGCGCTTGCAGCGGCTCCTGGAGGCCCCGGGTAGCGCCGACCCCGCGGCACATCCGGCCAGGGCGAAGGCACTGTATGGGGCCAGCGTATTGGCGAATGAGCAAGCCGACTATCAACATGCGGCCCGGCTGGGGGATGAGGCGCTCGGCCTCTACCGCGGTCTGGACGACAAACGAGGCATCGCCTCCTGCCTCAACATTCTGGCCCTGATCGCCCGCATCACCGGTGACTTCGCGCGCGCGACCGCGCTCCATGAGGAGAGCCTGGCCCTCGTCCAGGAACTGGGCGACCGAAGCGGCATGGCCCGCGCCATGGGAAATCTCGGCATCGTGGCCAGCGACCTGGGTGACTTCGCGGCCGCTGCCGCGCGGTACGAGGAGGCGCTCCACATCTATAGGGTGCTGGAGGATGAACAGGGTGTCGCGATCATGACCGTCAATCTCGCCGAGGTGCTGCGCTATCAGGAGGAATACCGCCGTTCGAGCAGCCTCTACCAAGAGAGTCTGACCATGCATCGCGACGCCGGTAACAAGGTCGGCATTCTTGCCTGCATCGAGGGACTGGCGGCCCTTGCGAGAGCGACCGGTGAGGCGGAGCGAGCGGCCCGCTTGTTGGGCGCCGCCGAATCGTTGCGGGCAAGGGTTGGCGCTGGGCTGCATGGGAATGACAAGCTCGACTATGAGCGGAACCTGGCCGCGCTGCGCGCCGATCTTCCGCCGGAGACGCTCGCTGCCGCCTGGGCCGAAGGCGCCCGTATGACCATGGAGCAGGTTGTCGCCTACGCTTCTTTCGGAGGTGCGTGAGGAGCGGCATCCGCGATGGAACGAGGCCGCGGCTGGGCCACCCTCAATGATCGGAAGTGTGGGGAACCGCGTTGGCCAGTCTCGCGAGGGCTGCTACCATGCCTGTGCGAGCCGCGAGCGGGGATTCGACCCACGCGACCTTCCGACTAGCAAAGGCAAGGTTTACCATTCTTCCCGAAATCATGGCCGGCCACCCGCCCACGGGGATTCCCCACACTGGGATCGACGCCGCCGAGATCTCCCGGATCGCCAGGGCGGTAGATCGCTGGGGCCAGCGTTTCCTCGACCGTGTCTACACGCCCGCCGAACAGCGGTACTGCGGAAGAAAACCCCAGCGCCTGGCCGGGCGTTTCGCCGCCAAGGAGGCGATCAGCAAAGTACTTGGCACGGGGGTTCGCTACGTGCATTGGCGGGAGATGGAAATCCTCCCCGATCGGCGTGGGAAGCCAACCGTCTGTCTGTACGGACGCGCGGCGGAGGTTGCTTCTAGACTGGGGCTCGGTCCGATCTCGGTCAGCATCACCCACACTGGTGATCTGGCCCTGGCGGTGGCCCTGGGCTTGGGCCAGCCGCGGGAGAGTGCCTGATGCGGGCGTTGGTCAGCGCGGCCGAGATGCGAGCCGCCGAGGAGGAGGCCGGCCGGCGTGGGCTTACTCCCGCCGCTCTCATGCAACTGGCGGGCCGGGGCGCCGCCGACTGGCTGCTGCACCAGCCGAAAGGGAAGGAGCGCCGGTACCTGGTGCTGGCGGGCCCCGGAAATAATGGCGGCGATGCCCTGGTAGTAGCCGGGCTGCTCGCGAAGGCGGGCGCGGCGGTCCAGATTGTCACCTACCGGCGAGCCCAACCGTCGCCAGTGGATCCCTCTGGCGTTCCCCGCTTCGATAGCGCGGATGATCCGAGCCTCGAACGTCTCCGCGCGGCGCTTCTCGGCTGCGACATCGTAGTGGACGGGCTCCTGGGAACCGGAAAGGCTCGCCCCATTGAGTCGGATCTGGCCACCATGCTGGGCGAGGTTCGATCCGCCCCCAAGCACCCGTCTATCGTGGCCCTCGACGTGCCGACCGGAGTTGACGTGGATAGCGGCGCCGCCGACCCTCACGCGCTTCCCGCCCGCCACACTCTCACCTTCGGTTACGAGAAGCGGGGCCTCCGTTTTTCCCCGGCCCGAGAATTGGCGGGCGAGGTCTTGCTGGTGGATATAGGTTTGCCTAATACTCCGATCGTGCCGGTGGTGGCGTGCCTGCCGGAAGGGTCCGATGTCGCGGGCTGGCTGCCCGTACGCTCGCCGACCACCCATAAATACACGGCGGGCGCCGTGTTGGCCCTGGCGGGCTCGCCCCTCTACGCCGGGGCGCCAGTGCTGTGCACCACGGCGGTGCTCCGGGCAGGGGCGGGGTACGTGACCCTGGCAGTCCGCGAGGCTTCCAGAGCCGCCATGGCGGCCTTGCTGATCGAGCCGACCATGCTGGTGGTACCCGATGCCCCAAGAACCGCCGTGGCGCATATCCGAGAAGCCGCGGGCCGCTACCAGGCGTTGCTGATCGGCCCTGGCCTGGGTCGTGAGCCTGATACGGTATTCCTGGTGCGATCGCTGCTCTCGGAACCGCTGTCCGGCCCCCGCGCGGCGGTGGTGGACGCGGATGGCCTGTTCGCGCTGTCCCAGGCGCCAAATTGGTGGGAACAGGCGCCTCTTCCCCTGGTCCTGACCCCCCATACCGGTGAAATGGCCCGTCTCACCGGCTTGTCCGGCGCGGACATTGAGCGGAATCGCCTTGAGGTGGCCGCCACCTGGACCAAAACGTGGGGTCAGGTGTTGGTGCTGAAGGGAGCCCCTACCATCGTGGCGGCCCCGACGGGAGAACTCACGATTAATCCCACCGGTAACCCGCTCCTTGCCACGGCCGGAACCGGGGACGTGCTGTCGGGAATCATTGCCGCCTTCCTGGCCGGAGGCTGTGCGCCGTTCAACGCGGCCCGCGCGGCGGTCTACCTTCATGGGCTGGCGGCGGACCTGGCGGTCGAGACCTATGGTGAGCGCGGAATGCTGGCCGGCGATCTCCTGTCCTTAATTCCCCAGGCAATCAAGGTAGTCCTGGCTTCGTGAGCGTCCTAACGTACGCCGAGACAGACGTCTTGCCCTCCCGCCGATTGACCAGGGCGATCGTCGACCTGGAGCGACTGCGAGCCAATGTGCGGGCCGTGCGGGCCTGGATTGGTCCCAACGTGATGCTGATGGCCGTGATCAAAGCCGGCGGGTACGGGCACGGGGCGGGACCGGTGGCTCGCGCCGCCCTGGAGGCGGGCGCCCGGTGGCTGGGGGTGGCTTGCGTCGATGAAGGGCTCGCTTTGCGCATGGAGGGAATAACGGCGCCCATTCTGGTGCTCGGCCACTCCGCGACGGCGGAGGCCCCGGCGGCGATTCGGGGCGACCTCACGCTCACGGTAGGCACGGTAACTCAATGCAAGGCGCTGGCGGCGGCGGCGCGAGAGATGGCCAGTCCGGTTCGGGTACACGTCAAGGTTGATACGGGGATGGGCCGGTTCGGCATCCTGCCGGATCAGATTCCCCTGGTCGCGGCCACCCTGCGGTCGGCACCCTCGATCGTGGTCGAAGGGTGTTTCACGCATCTGGCGCGGGGCGAGGAGGATCCATCACGGGCCACCGATGCTCAGCTTGATCGGTTCGAGGAAACGCTTGCGGATCTGCGGCGCCGCGGCATTGATCCGCCGCTCCTTCACGCCGCCAATAGCGGCGCCACCATCATCGCCCGCCAGGCTCACTATGCAATGGTCCGCACCGGCTTGCTGATCTATGGCTATCGGCCCGACCCCGCGGTGGCCCCCCAGCTGCCGCTATCGCCGGTGATGGAGCTTCATTCGGCGCTCGTGCGGGTCGAGACGTTACCGGGGGGCGCGCGTATTGGCTACGGCCATACCCACACCCTCACCCAGCCCACGCGAGTCGGCCTGGTGCCGATTGGCTACGCCGATGGGCTGCCACGGGCACTCTCCGGCGCCGGCTATCTGGCCGTGGGTGGGCAACGAGTGCCGATCATCGGGCGAGTCAGCATGGACCAATGTAGTCTCGACCTGAGTCAGGTTCCCGAAGCGCGGGAAGGCGATCCCGTGTGCGTGATGGGGAGCCAGGGAAACGCGGCCATTTGGGCCGATGACCTGGCCGTCTGGTCCGGTACCGTCTCCTATGAGATCCTCTGTGGGATTAGCCTCCGCGTGCCGCGCCAATATCGGTAAGATCCGCCCGCGCGAGGAAAGAATTGGCGGCGCGGACAGGACTTATAGCCCCCTGGCATCTCGTGGGCAAGGTGGTATACTGGCGCCAACCCCAGGGGTAACGGGTGGGCGCGCCCAGTCCTAGGACTCCAGGGGAGCGTGTCATCGTGTCCTTCGGGGAAGGCGGGCGACCGCCAGGCGCCTCAGGTGAGGAGACTGTAAATGTTGGCTCTGGGCTCAATCGATTCCTCCTGGCTCCATCAGCTGAATTGGGTGGACTATCTGTTCCTGGTCATCGTGGTCTACAACACGCTCACTGGTGCCTGGGTTGGCTTTATGGCGCAGTGCGTGACGATCGGCGGCATCATCGTGGGCACGGTGGCGGCCAGCCAGGTCTTTCACAATTTCGGCCTCCTGCTTGGGCACGTTGGGTTACCCAAGGACGCTCGCGATTGGGGAGGGTACGTGGCGGCATTCACGATCATCTTCGTGCTATTCCTTGCCTTCTCCGTCCTCGCTCGGAAGATTTCCCGCCTGATGGTCCGAGATACAGTGAACAAACTGGCGGGAGCGGTGCTTGGAGTGCTGAGCGGGACGCTGATTTGTCTGTTTATGGTCACGGCAGTCTCCTATTTTCACATCGGCAAGATCTACACCCCAATGATCCAGGCGCAATTGCCGCACAAGACATCGAGCTGGTTGGCGGAATTCGTGACCCTGCTGCCAAATAAGATGCAACACATTCAAGACTGCTTCCCCGAAAGTGACTGGGCCACGGCCCCGGTTCCCCCGCACTGTTCGACGATCGGGAACTGATTTCGGGCTATTCCATGCAAGAATGGCGCGCCGTCTAGACAGACGCCCAGAGGGGGTGTACACTGGGCGCACCGTGAGCACGGTAGTAGCAGAGGAGGAGACGATGGCGTTCGCGCACACCAACAAGAAGGGCCAGACCTACTTCCTCCACGAGAGGATGGTCACCCTGCGGGGAAATAATCGTCAGCAGAAGATTTACTTCTTCTCGCTTAGCCAAAAGGATGGAGTGCTCGATTCTGTCCCGGATGGATGGCAAGTCGTGGAAACCGCGAGTTCCGGTATGCCCGTGCTCAAGAAGGCGGCAGCAAACTAGCCACGGGGTTCTCTTTGCCGGCCCGCGCCGGCCCGCGCCACCAGGTCAGGAGCCCGGCCCCGAAAGTGGCCGGGCTTCTCCTTCTCACCTTCCTCCATCTCGCGGGTCCTTCAGTTTGAACACATACAGGGCGACCGCCACGCCGAGCGAGGCGGCCACGGCAAGAAACACCGGGCTGTATCCCGCGTGGTCGGCGACCACCCCTCCGGCGACCGGGACCAGCAGGGCAACCGGGGTTTGCACCAGATAGCTGAGCGACACGAAGGTGGGCCGCTCGTCAAGGGCGCCGAACTCCACAACCGCCGCCACCGAGGCAAGCTGGGTGGCGCTGCTATAGACGCCAAGGAGCAGGAATACCCCGTAGAGGATGCCGGGTGTCCCCGTGGCATCGGCCACCACCGCCAGGGCCATGCAGGCGACACCCGCCGTGGTTCCCATCGCCAGGACTGGTCGGTAGCCAAGATGGTCGCCCAGCCAGCCCCACCCGATGCTTCGCAGCATCGATGCCGCCATGAGCACGGCGCCATAAACGCCTACCTGCGCGTACGACACCTGCAGCGAGCGCTAAGCGGCGGCGGTAATAAAGCGCGAGGTAGCTTTGGCGACTTTCGCCAGGGTGCCCGCCACCAGAAAAG
>JANWHO010000283.1 GCA_025450375.1 Chloroflexota bacterium | reverse complement strand
GACTATATCTTCTATAGTCCCCTATTCTCGGACTACGCTTTCGGCAGTTACGACCCCGCCGCCTACAATGCCGGCCCTATCGGTCCTATCCCGCCCTACTCCTCGGGCTACACCCTGTTCCAGGGTGATGGGGTGACTGATGCCCACGGCACGCTGCACCTGCATCTCCCTGCCCGCCTGCCCAAGCACCGGACGGTGCAAAACTACACCCTGGAAGCCAACGTCACCGATCTCGATAACGCACCGGTGGCCGGGAATACCAGCGTGACCGTGTATAGTAGCGCCTTCCAGATCGGGCTCAACCCCCCAGCCCAGGTGATCGATCCCGGCAAACCTCAGAGGATCTCGGTGGTCACGGTGGGGAACGACGGCATCACTCCCGCCGCCCACGAGGCGGTACGGGTGGCGTTCTACCGCCGCACCTACAGCAACGTGGTGAAGGTGAATCCCGATGGCTCGGTAAGCCAGAACTACGTGCCCCACGATACGTCCATTGGCGCTCAGAGCACGATTACCGATGCCCACGGGAAAGGCTCGGTCCGTTTCACCGCCTCCAAGGGCGGCGAATACCACCTCTCGGCCACCAGCACCGACCGCTTCGGCAACCATGTGGAAAGCTCGCTCGAACTCTATGCCGGGGGCGAGAAGCCTGTCGATTGGGGCTTCCAGCCGCAAGGGCATATCCGCCTGGTTACCGACAAGAAGACCTATCACACCGGCGAGGTGGCCCACGTCCTGGTCACCGCTCCGGATCCGAACATGCTGGCTCTGATCTCCATCGAACGCGGCCATGTGCTGAGCTACCAGGTCCGGCGGCTCGTGGGGACCGGAGCTACCCTTACCCTGCCTATTCCCGCGTCGTACCTGCCCGACACCTACGTCAGCGTGGTGGTGGAGCAGGGGGCGAACGCGAGCGGAGCCCCTCCGGTCTGGAGGATGGGCTACGCGCGCATCCATGTGGACCCCAAGGAACGGGCGATCCGCCTGAGCGTGGCCGCCCCCAGATCGCGGGTGGCCCCTGGCCAGTCGGTCCCGTTGCATATTCACGCGGTCGATGAGCTGGGGAAACCGGTACAGGGCAGCTTCTCGCTCGGGGTGGTGGATCAGGCGGCGCTGGCCCTGGCCGGAGACAGCGGGAGCGGCGCCGATCTCCTCGGCACCTTCTACGGCCTCCGCGAATTGGGGGTCTTCACCTCGGACACCCTCAACATCAGCCCCGAGCAGGTAATCACCAAGCAGCCACTCCCATCGCGACGGCCCCTGGCATTCCGCTCCGTGGCCAGCGGCGGGGCAGTACCGCAAGCCACCGCTCCGCCCGGGCGCTCCTCCGACCACGCGGCGGCGAGCAAGGCGGGCGGGCCCACGATCAGCGTGCGGCAAAACTTCGCCGATACCGCCTACTGGAACCCAGCGGTCATCACCGATCCTCAGGGGAACGCGGTGGTGAAGGTGCCGCTGCCTGATAATCTGACCACCTGGCATATTCTTGGCCAGGGGATCAGCACCGGTACCCTGGTCGGGGTCGCCGTCAGCAACCTGGTCGCCACCAAGGATCTGGTGCTTCGTCCACTCCTTCCCCGCTTCTTCACCCTTGGCGACAGGGCCCTGGTGGGAGCCACGGTGAACAATAACACCGGCCACCCCATGACGATCTCCCTTCAGCTCTTGCTGGCCGATGGCTTGCCCACGGCCGCTCTCGCTCCCGCCGGCGCGCGGACGATCCATCTGGCGGCCGGGGCCGAGCAGGATGTCATCTGGCCGATCAGCCTCACCGCCCTGGGCACGGCCACCGTGCAGGTACGGGCGATCGACACCGCGGATCAGGCCATCAACGACGCGGTGCAGATGGCCCTGCCGGTCCAGGAGAACAGCACCCCCGAAACGGTGGCGACCGCAGGCGACGCCGGCGCCAACACCCAGGAAGCGGTACGGATCCCGACCGGGATCGAGCCCAACGAGGGCGCGCTCATCGTCACCCTGGAGCCAACCCTGGCCGCCGGGCTGCGGGTGGGGGCCGACTTCCTCGCCAACTACCCCTACGACTCCAGCATCGATCTGGCGGCACGGGCCCAGGGCTACGCCGAGCTGGGCCGGCTCCCGGCCCGCGCCTCCGTGCTCTCCGCCAGGGAGCGGGCGGGCCTCGCGGCCCAGATCGCCAAGCAGGTGCAATTGCTCTACCAAATGCAGCACGGGGATGGCGGTTTCGGCTGGTGGATCGACGACCCGCTCAGCGACCCCTACATCACCGCCTACATCGTGCGCGCCCTCACCGTGGTCCGCGACCAGGGCTATCTGGTGGACGCCACGGTGCTGAGCAACGCGGTGACCTACCTGGAGAGCCAGATGCAAAGCCCGGCGGCCCTCAACGCGGGCGCCAACTACGACGCCAATCTGCAAGCGGAGATCGTCTACGCGATTACCCGCTATGGCCGGGGCGCGGACGTGGCCGGGCTGGCCGGCCAGTTGTTCACCGCCCGCTATCTGCTGGACCGCTTCGCCCAGGCCGATCTGGCGGTGGCCCTGAGCGCCGTGCATACCAGCGCCGCGAACGCCGATGCCCATACCCTGCTGGCCGATCTGATCAGCGCCGCCAAGGTCAGCGGCGCCTCGGCGCATTGGGAAGAAGGGAGCTACGATTGGGGCGCCCTGGACTCCGATATCATCACCACAGCCAACGTGCTGGACGCCCTTCTGACCATCGACCCGCATAACCCGCTGATCCCGAACACCGTGCGCTGGATCATGGCTGCCCGGACCGCCAATGCCTGGGAAAGCACCGAGGCCACCTCGCGGAGCCTGGTCGGCCTGGTGGACTACATCATCCACAGCGGCGAGTTGAACGGCAACTACCACTACACCGTGCATCTCAACGGCAGCCTCTGGGGGAGCGGCATGGTCAACGCGGCCAACCTCACCCAGAACCGCACTTTGAGCCGGCCCATCGGGACAGCGGCCCCGGCGGGGAGCACCCAGCGGATCAGCGTTGGCCGCGACAATCTCCCGGGCCATGGGCAACTGCATTACGTCATACGCCTTCAGTACTACCGTCCGGTCAACCACATCACCCCCGTCTCGGCGGGGGTAGGGGTGACCCGGAGCTACCGGACCACCGGCGGGAACAGTGCCGCCCTGGGCAGCACGATCCGGGTCCGGCTCACGGTTAAGGCACCGCAGGATCTCTTCTATGTCTCCCTGGAGGATCCGTTACCGGCCGGCTGCGAATCGGTGGATACCAGCTTGAAAACCACCAGCCAGTTGGCCCAGATCCAGAGCCGGTCTACCATCCCACCGGGGACCAGCGACCTCACCTGGTACGTGACTCACACGGACCTGCGGGACAACCGGACCGTGCTGTTCCTGAGCTATCTCCCGGCGGGCACCTATCAGTACACCTATCTGATGCACTGCACTGTCAAGGGGACGTTCCACACCCTGCCGACCCACATCCAGCAGTCGTACTTCCCCGAGGTCTTCGGGCACGGGGCCGGGAGCTTCTTCACCGTCCGCTGAGCCCGCCCGCGCATCGTGCCGAACCCGAGCCAGGCTCCACATCAGGATGTGGAGCATGGCTCGGGTACGCCCCCACATTCGCGGTCGAGGGCCACCTTGAAATCCGCCTTGGCCGCTGTACTCTTGCCCCCATTGTAGGGGTATTGTGAGGGTGTTGTCTCTCGCGGAGATCCAGGTCGCCGCTCATACTGAGAGGTGTTGAGAGGCATAGCCAGGAGAAAGAGGACAGCTCATGATGATCACCGCCAACCCACAAGCTGAGTTTCAAGCGCTGTTCGCCGGTCGGGCCGATCTGCTGGCCGATCCCTACTCGCTCTATCACCGTCTGCGGAGCGAGAATCCGGTCTATCCGATCGGCCCCCAATACGTGCTCACTCGCTACAGCGATGTCGCCGCCGTCTTGCGCGATCCCCGCTTTTCCTCCAACGGCAATATGGGCACTCGTCGCGGCGCCGCGCTCGCCGCCCTCGCCGAGCCCGCGGCCACCCAGTTGCGGGAGATCTTCGAACTCACCGGCCTGTGGATGCTCTTTAGCGACGCGCCCGACCACACACGGCGGCGGGCCCTGGCCAACCGCGCCTTCACCGCGCGCCGGGTAGAGGAGATGCGTCAGAGGATTCAGCGCCTGGTGGATGAACTGCTGGACGCGGTGGCCGAGGCCGGCACGATGGACGTGATCGCGGATCTGGCCTACCCGCTGCCGGTGATCGTGATCGCCGAGCTGCTGGGCGTCCCGGTCGAGGATCGCGAGTTAATCAAGGGCTGGTCGAACGAGATGGCCCTCTTCTTTGGCGCTAACTTCCGCAATGTCGCCGAAATGCACCGAGCCATGACCGAGTTCCGCGTCTATCTCCGCGATCTGGTTGCCCGGCGGCGGATCGCGCCCGGCGATGATCTCCTCACGGCGCTGGTGCGAGCCACGGACGAGGGCGATCAGTTGAGCGAGGAGGAGCTCCTTGGCCTTTGCATGTTGCTCCTGTTTGCCGGCCACGAAACCACCACCAACCTGATCGGCAACGGCCTGCTGGCCCTGCTCCGCCATCCGGATCAGCTTGCCCTCTTGCGCCACGATCCGGCGCTGATCGGTTCCGCCGTGGAGGAGTTGCTCCGGTACGACAGTCCGGTGCAGGGGACGCCACGGATCGCCACCGAGGCGATGACCCTGGGCGGGACGGTAATCCAGCCTGGCCAGACCCTCCTCCTTTTCTATGGGGCGGCGAATCGCGACCCGGAGCGATTCCCCGAGCCGGATCGCCTGGACATCACGCGGCGGGATAACAAGCACCTGGCCTTCGCCCACGGGGCGCACTTCTGTCTGGGGGGCGTGCTCGCCCGGATGGAAGGGCAAATCGCGCTGGGCACCCTGGCGCGATTGGCGCCCGACCTCCGCCTGATCGACCAGGAGGTCGAGTGGCGGCCCAACGCCCTGATGCGCGGCCTCAAGGCGCTGCCGGTGCGGTTCAGTCCGAGTCGCCGGCGCGCCCACGCTTGATTACCCACGATTTCCACCAATACCCCTAACCCACTACCTTGAGAGAGGAGGTGCGCGATGGAGGAGTATGGCCCCGTTCTCGCCTATATCGACAGCTATTGGCCGCGGATCGTGCGCCGCACCCCGCGCCAACAGGGGACGCTCATAGCCCTGCCCCGGCCCTATCTGGTGCCCAGTGACGGTGCCATGTTCAGCGAGATGTATTACTGGGACAGCTACTTCATGGCCCTCGGGCTCGTAGGCACCCCGCACGAGGATCTGATCCCCGGCCTGGCGGAGAATCTGGGATCACTTTATCGCCGCTTCGGAGTGATCCCGAATGGCAGCCGGCTTTACTTTCTTTCTCGGAGCCAACCGCCCTTTCTCACTTCCCTGATCTGGCTGGCCTACGAGGTGCTTCAGTCCCGCGATCCGGTGGCGGCCCGATCTTTCCTGGCCCGATTGATGCGCCTGGCCCAGCGGGAGCACGAGACCGTCTGGCTGGGGACGGCGCAGCCACACCACCGGTGCGTGCATCAGGGACTCTCACGGTACTTCGATATTAACTATCTGGATACCCTGGCCGCCGCCGAGAGTGGCTGGGACCATTCCACCCGCTGCGACGATCGTTGGCTGGAGCACCTGCCGGTCGATCTGAATGCCATCCTCTATGCCCGCGAGATGGACTTTGCCCGCGCCGCCGAGGTTCTGGGCAAGCCGCGCGAGGCGGCGTCGTGGAAGACCCGGGCCGAGGCGCGGGCCGCCACCATGCAGGCCCTGATGTGGGACGAGGACACGGGCTTCTTCCTGGACTACGATTTCGTGCATGAACGGCGCACCCCGCATCCCTCGCTGGCCGGCTTCTACCCCCTGTGGGCGGGCTTGGCCACCCCGGATCAGGCGACACGGATGGTACAGGAGTGGCTGCCGCGGTTCGCGCTCCCCGGCGGTCTGGTGACCACCCTGGAGGAGCGAGCGGGGCGGCAGTGGGCCTACCCCAACGGCTGGGCCCCGTTGCAATGGATCGTGGTCGAGGGCCTGGATCGCTACGGCTTCGACGCCGAGGCAACCGGGATCCGCCGCGCTTGGTGCGACAACTGCGCCGCGGTGTTTGCCGCCACCGGCCTGATGTGGGAGAAGTACAACGTCACCGGCGCGACTACGAGCCCGGAAGGCGGCCTCTATGGATCGGTTCCGGGGTTCGGGTGGAGCAACGCCGTGTTCTCGCGTTTCGCGCGTGAATTGGCTAAGACTGGAGGATGAAGAACCCGTGCCGGGTTCTTCATCCTCCAAGAGGAAACCATGGGTTTAGGTCAAGCAGCACGTCACGGCGCGCGCGCAATTCGCCCTCGGCGATGCCCTCTTGCAGTTTCTGCTGACTCCAGGTCAGTTCCAGGGTTTCCATGGTCTCTCCTCCTCGGGTCGTTCTCGTGAGATACTCGGAGTTTTCCTGCTGGTTGAGTAAGAGATATCGCTGAATTCCTCTCTCCCACTACCGCAACAATCCTTCGGAGCCGCCCGCCAGCAGCGCCGCTACCTCTTCCCGCGTGGTGCTCACCATGTCCCCGTGCTGGCTGAGCGCCAACGCCGCCAGCACGGCGCCGTAGCGCAGACCCAGGGCTAGATCGCCATCCAGCAGGCCGTGAATGATCCCGGCGGCCAGGGCGTCGCCCGCCCCCAGGCGGTCCACGATCCCCACCGCCATGGCGGGCTGACGGAGGATCTGGATTCCGTCCCAGGCCAGCATTCCCTCCGCACCCAGGGTCAGCACGATGTGTCGCGCCTGGCTGAGCGCGGCCAGCCCGGCCAGCGCCTCCTCCGGCGTGCCAGTGAGGCCCAGAACACGCGCGGCGTCGCGCCGGCTGCAAAGCAGCAGATCGACGCCCTGGATCATGGGGAGCAGCGTCGCGGCGGCCTCCTCGGGAGTCCAGAGCAATTGGCGGTAGTTGATGTCGAAGCTAACCATCACCCCCGCCGCCCGCGCGCGGGCCACCGCCTCGGCGGTCACGGCGCGGCAACTGGGCGAGAGGGCGGGGGTGATCCCGGAAAGGTGCAGGAGGCGGGTATTCAGGAGGTATGGCCAATCCACCTCGTCGGGCGCCAGGTGGGCGGCGCAGGAGCCGGCCCGGTCGTAGATAGCCTGGATGGGCCGGGGCGGGGTGGCGAACTCCAGGTAATAGGAGCCCATCCGCCCGTGTTCGCGCCAGACCACGCCCGCCAGATCGATGCCGACGGCACGGAGGCGATTGGCGGCCAGCCGCCCCAGGGCGTTGGCGGGCAGGCTGCTCACCCAGGCGCAGCGCCGCCCCAAGCAGGCCAGGGCACCGGTCACGTTGGTCTCGGCCCCGCCAGGGGTGAGATCCAGGCGCGCGGCTTGGTCCAGACGGATACCGGCGGGGACGCTCAGGCGGAGCATCACCTCGCCGATCGTGGTCACGTCAAACAGTGGCTGGTTTATGTTTTCACCTCGGAGGTCGATGATCTTACAACTCCGAGACTGGGCGCCGTCGCTCCCATCCCTGGCGGAAGAGGGGGAGGAAGTTGTCGGGATTGTAGGGATGGCGGGCGATCTCCTCGTAGTTCAGGTCGGCGCCCCAGCCGGGCCGGTCACCCGAGAGGGTGATGTGGCCATCCTCCACCTTCACTGGATGGGTGAGGATGTTGGCGCTCCAGTCGTCGTTGAAGTCGTCGAAGATCTCGTGGATCAGGAAGT
>JANWHO010000282.1 GCA_025450375.1 Chloroflexota bacterium | reverse complement strand
TCCCGGCCCCGCATGCGCAAGATCAGTTGCACGTGGTCCCCATCTTGCAACCACTTGATAATCGACCGCTGTTTAGTCTCCAGATCATGCGGATCGGTCTTGGGACGAAGGCGAACCTGCTTCAGGGTGATCACCTTCTGGTTCTTCCGCGCCTCACGCTCACGCCGGGACTGTTCGTATTGCTGCCGGCCATAATCGAGAATCCGGCAGACCGGAGGCTGCGCGAGCGGCGATACTTCGACCAGATCAAGGTTGCGGTCTCGCGCCGCTTTCAGCGCGTCGGCAATGGCCATTTGCCCCAGCGCGGTCCCATCGGAATCGATCACCAGTACGATCCGGGCCCGGATCTGCTCGTTGATGCGGACCTGAGTTCCCCGCGGTCCGCGGCGATCCTCGCTTGGCCTCACCGGAACTCACTTCCCTGAATACCGCGTGCTTGCGCGTAGCACGACTTGCAATACACCGGTCGATCACCCCTCGGTTGAAACGGCACCATCGTCACCTCGCCACACTGCACACATCGAATCTCGGTCATTTGCCTCCGAGCCCAGTTGCCGTCCCCGTCGCCACTGTTCCGGAACTCCCTTGGGTAACCGCCCGCCCTCGCGCCCGCGTCGGAACCACGAGACCCCAGCTGTCTGGAGGCGGCTGCCTGCATTGCCTTGCGACATTTCTCACACCGTTGAGGAGCATGCTGGAGTCCCTTGGTGAGGAAAAACTCCTGTTCACCCACGGTAAAAACGAAGTCAGCGCCACACTCCTTGCACGTCAGTTCCCGGTCCTGGAGCATCACTCGCTTCCCACTGTGATCGAACAAAAAGGCAATCCATGATCGCTTCCGGCCACGCACCAGAGGCCAACAGCTGGACCGGACAACGCCGGGCCTGGTTCTTACGAGTATACCATAGCCCCACGAAGGATCGGCGCCAGTCTGGGCTATCCAGCGTTACCGGCTGATTCCCAGGGCTCGGCGCATCTCCGGCAAGGTCAGGGGCCCGAAGTACACGGAGACCAGCCGCCCCCGAGGATCAAGGACGACCGAGGTGGGTAAAACACCCACATGATAGTCCAACAGGCTGACCTGCAGCACCGGATCCACCAACAGCGGGTACCGCGCGCCTACCCGGCGCCCGAAGGCCGCGATGGTGGCGCGGCTGTCCGCCGTCCCCACCACGCCGAGCACCGCCGGAGCGGCGCCTAGTCCTACTTGGCGGCGGCCCTCCGACCATGCCCGTTCCAGCAAGGGCATCTCCGTCACGCACGGGGGGCATGTAGGAGACCAAAAGTTGATCAGGACTCGACGCCCGCGAAGCGCCGCCAGATGTACGGACGTCCCACCCGTATCGGTTAAGGTAAAGTCAGGCGTCGTGGCGCCGAGGCGGAGGCCCGGCAGCGACGGCGTCTGGTGAGGGGCGCCGGCACTCGGCCACAGGACAAGGGCCGCCAGCGCCGCCATCAGACACATCCAGCCTATTAGCAGGCTGACCAGGAAGCGGCGGGCCCACCGGGGCAGCGCCCGAACGGACGCAAGAGCGATCATCGATCCCCACCCAAGTCTCGGCCCCCTATTGCGCGCCATTGTCCAAGGCTGTTATGCTGCCACATGAACCCATTTACCTGGCGCCACATGAGGGAATCCTCGATGGTCTGTCCGCGCTGCACCTTGCTTCATCCCGCCGGCACCAACAAATGTAGCCATTGTGGGACCAGCCTGCGCGGTCCCCTTGAGGCCCTGTCCGTCGTGGCCACCGAAAACGCCCCCACGAGCATCGGAGTGATCTCGGGCGCATCTCTCCTGTCGTGCCTGGCCCTCGCCCTGATCGTGCCGAGCATCGCCTCCGCTGCCTTATCGATCGGGTCGTACGTCGGCATCATCAGTATCACCAACATCTGGCTGTCTCTCTACCGGGGCCATAATGGCGAATGGTTGCGGGGAGTCCGAGGGGTCGCCTACAGCGGGGCCCTCCTGATCTCGCTGGTGGCCGAGGTAGCGCGCCTGGATAATCTGCAAACCATGCCCGTGCCGACCCTGGGAGGAGCACCGCTCGCCCTGCCGGTTCCGACAGCCACCGCCACGGAATTGCTGGCCGCCCTTCTGATCATATTGGATCCCCTCGTGGTGCGCCCACTCGTTCATTGGATCGAAGAGGGCGTGGAACGTGGAGAGGCTCCGACCCTACCGCCCATCGCCTCCTGATGCCCCGCGGATCAGCGGAGGGCAAGCAGCCGATCGACCACCATGGCGGCAAACAATAGGGCCAGGTACAGATTAGAGTAGATGAAACAGGCCCGCGCTCTCGACAGGGAAGCCTCGCGGAGTAGTAGGCCGGTTTGCAGGAGAAAATACCCCCCAAGGGCCAGAGCCATGACCAGGTAAAACCAACCCATGGCCTGGGTCGCGCTCAGCAGCAAGGTCGAGGCGACGAGTATCCCCGTGTAGACAAAAATGTTCCATCGGGTCTTGTCCAGGCCGCGGACCACCGGCAGCATGGGGATGCCCGCCTTGGTGTAGTCCTTCTGGGTCAGGATGGAAAGGGACCAGAAATGCGGAGGCGTCCACAAGGTGATGATCACGAATAATAACCACGCTGGAAGCGCTATGTCGTCCCGCACGGCCGCCCAACCCACAAGGGGCGGAATCGCCCCCGCGACTCCACCGATCACGATGTTCTGCGGAGTCAGGCGCTTCAGCCAGAGGGTGTAGATGACGACATAGTAGAAGTTCCCCGCGAGGGCGAGCAAACCGCTCAGCAGATTAACCCAGGTCGCGAACACCAGGAATGAGAGGGCGGTCAACACCAGACCAAAGATCAGGGCGTTGATGGGCTTGAGTCGTCCCGACGGCAATGGGCGCTTTTTGGTCCGCGCCATCAGGCCATCGATGTCGCGGTCGATGTAGTGGTTGAGGGCGCTGGCTCCCCCCGATGCGAATGCTCCTCCGAGCAAGGTAAGCAGCACCAAACGAACCACCTGCGCATCGCCCTCGGGCCGAGTGCTGGTGGCGATCAGAACCGCCGCCAGGGTCGTAATCAGGAGCAAAACCATGATGCGCGGCTTGACCAGCACCAAATAATCCGAGGCCACTGCCCGCCAACGCGCGGCGGGCGCGAGCTTCTCCACCGGAGCGCCCTCGCGCAACGCGGAGCGGGGAGCCGGTTCCACCATCGAACTCACAGCCTGTATGGTCCTGGTTGGCGCCGCGTCTCGCGGATCATTGGTTCCTCCCCGTACTCTTGCTTCGCGCGCCTGACGGCCACCTCGCGGCAGCCAGCTCTCAGGAGATAGGCACCGTTATGTAAAATAGCGCGAACAACACGACCCAGACCGCGTCGACAAAGTGCCAGTAGAGGGTCGCCGCGTGGAAGACCATGTCATTACCTTGGTGGTACTTCCCTCTTAGGGTACCAATTAGGACCGTGAGAAGAAAGATCACCCCACCGGTCACATGGGCGCCATGAAGACCAGTCAGCAAAAAGAAGGTAGAACCATAGGTCTGGGCGCTGAAGGCGACATCCTGCAGGTGCTTATATTCATAGACCTGGCCGCTCAAGAAACCAATCCCCAGGACGAGGGTCACGGCCAGGAGAAAGAGCGTTCGCTGGGTGTTGCCCCTCTTCAACGCCTGGTACGCGAAGTGCATGGTCACGCCGCTGCTCAAAAGCACTACGGTGTTGACGGTGGGCAACGGCCAGTTAAACCGTTCGTAGTACTTGTGTACCCCGTGAGCCAGCCCAGGGATGAGCGGAGGCCACACCGGCGCGGCCCGGCGCACGTAGAGGTACATGAAAATGAGGCTGCCAAAAAGGGCCATCTCGGAGGTCAAGAAGCACATGATCCCGATAAAGCCGTTACTCAGGCCCGTGTTCGTCTGGGCCCGCTGGTGCTGGGGCACCACCGCGCTACCGGCGCTCATTCGCAATCCTTCCTGTATTGAGATCTATTCATGGGTGGATGAACCAGCGATATGGGCGACATCGTCCCGGACCCCGAAGTACGGGGCCGGCACCGTATAGTCGTACGGAAGGGAATCAATCACCGGCACGGTCGCGAAGTTTCCGTGCGGGGGCGGCGAGGCGGTGGCCCATTCGAGGGTACGCCCGCCCCACGGGTTGGCGGGGGCCTTCTCTCCATGTACCAGGCTGTTAGCCGCATTGTACATGAAGATCAGGAAGGACGCGCCGAGAATGAAGGCCGAGAGACTGATAAACAGGTTCCAGGTTCCAAATTGCGGATCATAGTCAGCCACACGGCGGGGCATCCCCAGGAGACCAACGATATGCATAGGGAAAAAGGTGGTGTTAAAGAAAATGAACATGAACCAGAAATGCAGTTTGCTCAAGCGCTCGTTCAGCATGCGCCCGGTCATCTTGGGCCACCACATGTAGATCCCGGAGAAGATACCGAACACGCTGCCGCCAAAGAGCACATAGTGCAAATGGGCGACCAAGAAGTAGGTTCCATGCTCATGGAGGTCGACCGGCACCGAGGCCAGCATGATCCCGGTAATGCCGCCGAGGGTAAAGGTGGAGACAAAGCCCAGAGCGAACAGCAATGGGGCGTCCAGCCGCAGTTTCCCCTCGAACAGGGTCGCCACCCAGCTAAAGACCTTAATCCCGGTGGGCACCGCGATGATCATTGTGGTAATCATGAAATAGACTTCGAGCCAGGGCTGCACCCCGCTGGTGAACATATGGTGCGCCCAGACCAGGAAAGCCAGCAGGCCGATTGCCATGGTCGAATAGGCGATTGCCTTGTACCCGAATATCGGCTTCCGCGAAAACACCGGAATGATCTCGGAGACAATGCCCATGGCCGGCAAGATCATGATGTAGACCGCCGGATGGGAATAGAACCAGAACATATGCTGCCAGAGGAGGACGTTGCCGCCCTTGCTCGGCTCGAAGAACGGCGCCCCAAAGAGAATCTGCATCAGTTGCACCGAGAGGCCGCCCGCCAGGGCCGGGGTGACGATCAGGGTCAGAATGACCGTCACCAACATCGCCCACACGAACAACGGCAGGCGGAAGTACGACATTCCCGGCGCCCGCATATTCACGATCGTGACCAGGAAGTTAATCGCGGTGATCGTGGACGACACGCCGACCACGATCACGCTGAGAAGCCAGCAGATCTGCCCGTAATCGTGAGCCAGCCCGAACGGGGTCTGGGTGCTGATCGGAGGGTAGGACGTCCATCCAGCCTGCGCCGCTCCGCCAAACAGGAAACCCACGAACATGATGATCCCGCCCGGCGGGAACAGCAAGTAGCTAATCAGATTGAGGCGGGGAAATGCCACGTCTCCGGCCCCGATCATCAGCGGCATCAAATAATTGCCGAAACCTCCCACCAGGAACGGGATGGTGAAGAGGAAGATCATCGCGGAGCCGTGAACGGTGGAAAACTGATTAAAGACGTCGGGCGCCAGAACCTTGCTCCCTGGCTGCGCCAAGTTAAGCCGCATTCCCTCCGCCAACAAGCCGGCCACGATGAAGAACACGAAGCCCGTGAGCATATAGTTGATCCCGATCACCTTGTGATCGGTGCTGAAGATATGCCGGCGTAACCACGACTGCGAGCCGTGCTGGGCGTGCGCGTCGTGGTGACTATCCAGCCCCAAGGCCGTTGCTGCCATTCCAGGAACCTCCCGACCCCTCTGCTCTCCGCTCCACCGCCGGGCAGGTTGCCCAACGGTCCCCATCTCAGTTGTTCTTGGCGCCCTGATCGATCCAGGCGGTAATCTTGGATAGCTCGGTCGGCGAAAGGTACGGGCCGCCAAGCGGCATCCGATTCCCCCCGGGATACGGTCCCGTGGCCCCGGTGATCTGCCAGAGCACGCTTCCCTTGTGATTCCCCGCTTTGATAATCGGCCCGGGTACGATATTCCCACCCTTGAGCAGCCCCTGATAGGTGCCGAGATCAAGGTTCCCCAAATGGGTCGCGATATGGCAGGCGGCGCAGTGAGCAGTGAAAATCGGCTCGATATCCTTACTGAAGGACAGGTTAGCGGTACTGGCCGAGCCCGAATTTGCTTGCTGTTGCTGCTTCGCCCAGGCCGCGAAATTCGCCTGGGTCATCACGAAGAGCTTGGCATACATTTGCGAGTGGCCGACCCCACAGAACTCGGTGCAAATCAGGCGGTACTGGCCTACCCGAATGGTCTTGAAATGCATCTCGGTCGGATACCCCGGCACCGCGTCCTGCTTGACCCGAAACTCCGGTACCCAGAAGGAGTGGATGACATCACGGGCATGCAATCTGACCGTGACCACGCCCAGCGGCATGTGGCACGTACCGACCTCGGTAATCCCGTACTTGGGGTGGTCGCATTCCCACTGAAACTGGCTCGCCTGAACGTTGATAATGTATGCCTGCTTGGGAATGGCGACGATGTCGACGTAGACCTTAAAGCTCATGGCCGTCAACACAATCAAGAAGATCACGGGAATAATGGACCACACAATCTCCAGGCGCGTGTTCCCATGAATATCGGACCCCAGGGCGTCCAGGGGCTCATCCTTCCGCCGCCGATAGCGCAGGCAGAAGTAGAGGAGAAACCCTTGCACGATGAGGAACACGGCCACGCTGGCCACCAGCATGAACTTGAAGAGAAAGTCTATGCTCTGCGCGTGGTCCGTCGCCTCGGGCAGCGCGCCGGTGAGGGGCGTGACGATAATCCACGCGCTGAGCAGGACGAAGATAACCACCAGGATGGCCGAGACACGGGCGAGGCTCATGGTCGTATCGCAACCTCTCTACTATGCGGCCGCTATCCAGAGGGGCGCCGCAAGTCCAGTCAAGCTCATCAATTCCACATGCGGGAGCGGGTTGCTGCCCGCACGACACCATCCGCGGTTGGGGCTTCCGCGGCCGGCGGCGAGCCGCCTGGCGCGGCGGTGAGGGGCTGATCCCGCCGTTGCTGTTGCCTATGCTACCCACTGGCCCCTGAGTCCGTCAACCGTGAATCTGGAGATTCCCCGCCGAAGAGGGCCTCCCGACCCCCTTGAGGTAAGGTGGAAGGGGTGCTTCTATGGCCCACCAAAGATGTTGAGGGGCAGCACGAACGAGACAACCCAGTTTGGGGCGTCGACAATTTCACTGATTTTGAGGTCGCCCACCACCGAGCAGAGCGTGTACGCCTCAAGCGGCGGGAGATTTCGCGTCCGTCCCAGGTACGCAATCATCCCGCGCACCGCGTCGCGCGAGGCCTCCATGAGATCCGGACCAATGCCCGTGGTCGCGTGATAGCCCTGCTCCCGCCCCCGGCGAACCAGAGCGCCGGGAAGCGAATATGCTGGTTGGGTCAAGGTGAAATCCCGGTGGAGGGAAAAATTGACCGTGACGCTCGCGGCGGTCTCGATGGCCGTGCCGCACACCTCGCCATCACCTTGCGCGGCATGGGCATCACCGAGGGAAAACAGCGCGTTTTCCACTTCGACCGGCACATAGAGCGTCGTGCCGGAGCGCATGAATCGAATGTCCATGTTGCCGCCCACCTGCCGGGGCGGCAGGGTAGCATGCTGGCCCGGTTCACTAGGCGCCACCCCGATCACCCCGACAAACGGATCCAGGGGAATCTCGATCCCCGGACGGAACTGGGCCGTGCCACGGTCCTGGTCGAAGCGCCAGTTCTGGACGAATGGATCGGGGTAGTCGGCGGCCAGGAGACCAAAACCAGGGATATTGGCGGACCAGCCCCAGTCCCGAGTCGTAATCTCCAGAATGTCCACCTGGAGGACATCGCCCGGCCGCGCGCCCAGGATGGCTACCGGGCCGCTGATTGGGTTGATCCGAGAAAAATCGAGGTTCAGGACCGCGTCGATCCCCGATCCAGGCGGAATCTGCCCGTTCCCCGAGTCGCGGGTTTGGATGGTGACCGGCTCATTCTCATGGACGGTCAAAACCGGAGTGATCTCGTTGTCCCAAAAGTGTTGGTATTGGCCCTCGTGTATGGAGTGGATCGATCGCGCCGCCATCCTGCATCCTCCCTCGCGCTTCGTCGTGCCTCGGGCCTCATGCTACCACGGTTGCTTTCGGCTTGTGGAGCGTCAAGGACCGTTCGGTACATACATCCGACTGCGGTTGGAGGCCCGGGACAACACGCTATCAAACACCGCTTGACGCCCCACGAGGTGGTTGTCGCGTTCCCCTCCGTCTCGTAGCATGACCCCATGCAGCGATCGACGTCCTGCCCATCTCGCGGCCGCTATGCTCCCAGCCCTTCGGGCCCCCTGCACCTTGGTAACCTGCGTACCGCCTTGCTGGCCTGGCTGTTTGCCCGATCCGGGGGCGGCTCATTCGTCCTCCGGCTGGAGGATCTGGATCGGGCGAGAGTCCGCCCTGGGGCTTCCGAGGGGATCGTCCGAGATCTGAGATGGCTGGGGATTGACTGGGATGAAGGGCCGGACGTGGGCGGCCCAAGCGGCCCATACCAGCAAAGCGATCGGCTGCCGCTCTACCGCGATCATCTGAATTGGCTCCTGGAACTCGGCCTTGCCTACCCCTGCTATTGCAGTCGGGCGGACGGCGCCATCGCGGCCAGCGCACCGAACGGCCCCCTGAAGGAAAGCGCCGGTTACACCGGCGCCTGCCGCGATCCGGAGCTTCGGGCCAGTCGGCGCCGATCCCACCCCAACCGTGAGCCCGTCCTTCGTTTCGCGGTCACCAGCGGGGATCAGGACGTTGTTGACGCTGTCGCCGGCCATCGCCGTTTCGGCCTGAAGTCGGGCCAGGATGATTTCGTGATCTGGCGAGCCGGCGGCGTCCCAGCCTATCAGCTGGCCGTGGTGGTGGATGATGCCTTGATGGGGATCGGCCAGGTCATCCGGGGAGACGACTTGCTCGACTCCACTCCCCGCCAAATGGCGCTTTACCAGGCGTTTGGCTACCAGGCGCCGAGTTGGGCACACGTGCCAATCGTGCGCGATGCGGCGGGCAAGAGAATGGCCAAACGAAGCTCGGACGACGGGTTGGAAGGGGCGCGCGCCCGCGGCTGCCGGACGGAAGAGGTCGTTGGAGCGCTCGCCGCGAGCATCGGCCTGGTTCCCGACGGCACTGTATGTGCCGCCAGGGAGCTCCTGAATGAATTCAATTCAGCCAGGC
>JANWHO010000281.1 GCA_025450375.1 Chloroflexota bacterium | reverse complement strand
GGGATTGGCCCGCCGCCACTTGCCGAAGTGCTGGGCCCAGTACCAGGAGATGAACCGAGGCGAGGGCCAGGGCCAGGGTCATCAGGCCCATCTTGACGAGGAGCGCCCGCCCGTAGTCGGTGGTCAGTAGTTGGTCAGGTGTGCCGATATTCCGCACGGCGCTGTACAGGCCACTGATCGCCAGGGCAGCCACGCAGCCGATGGCCAGGCGTGAAAACGCCGGGATTATCGACGCCAGGACGAGCCAGGATGGATTGGGACCGCGCGGCGTGGCGGCTGGATCGGGAGGCGAGACCAGGGTGGGGAGCGTCCGGACCAGGGCAGCCAGCCCGCCCAACCAGACCGCCATGGCCAGCAAATGGATCCAGTCCAGAGCAATTGATAGGGCGACCGGGCTGGTGGTCGCCGCGTGCGCCACCAGGGTGCTGCTCAAGAGGATGAGCAGTCCCGAGGCGGCCACGGTTTTCGCGAGAGCCGGCAACGGGCGCCCCGAGGACGGCGCCGGCAGGTAGAGCAACACCCCGCAGAGCCCCCAGGCCACGACGGCCACGAAGATTCGCGTACTCAGCACGTAGCCCAGTTGACCAATAAACACTTCACCCAGGGCGGAGAGGGAGAGGGTCTGGCCCCAGGTGTCGGACAAACTGGCCATCTGGGCCACGACGGCGATGATCACTCCGGCCGCCACCAGCAGGCTGCCCGACGCCGCCAGCCCAACTACCCGATCCCATGCCTTCCGCCGCTGCTCGGCCCGCGCGGTGGCGACGGCCAACCCCAGGATAGTCCACCAGGTCACGAATGGGCCGATCATCAGGGCCGCGCCCAGGAAGCCGAGCCACCGCCCCAGGGCCTGCAGAGCGATGGCGAGGCGGGCAAAACTCTCCGACCCGGTGGCGGGAGGCGGTGCGGCGGACGGTGCCCCAATGCTGAACCGGAAGGTTCCCCAAACCGGATGGGAATCAGCCGAGATGACTTTCCAGGAGACGACATAGCTTCCGGTTGCCGCCCCATGGAAGGCCGCGACCATCTCGCCGCTGTTGGTGGCTGCGATCGCCACCGGCCCGAAAGAAGCGGCCCGCCCATCCGGCCGCTCAATCTCCAGGGCGTGGACCGGGAGATCGATTGATTCGGAGAAATAAAGCTGAACGATGGTAGGCGGCGCCGCCAGCACGGCGCCATCTCCTGGCGAGGTGTGGAGAAGCCAGGCGTGCGCCATGGCCACGCGCGGGTGTGTCACGAACAGGCTCAGGCCGATGGCCACGACAGCGAACAGCCGGGGCATCCGGCCAATCGGCGACATCCAGCCAGCGGCCATTAGGTTCGCTCAGCCCACCATAGGAGCGCCGTGCGTGCGCAACAGCTCGACAATTTCCTGGTGACCGCCTGCTTGGGCACAGGCGATCGGGGTAGCGCCATCCTGGTTCTCCGGATCCACGAACGGGCGGTAGGTGAGAACCAACTGAACCAGATCAAGGCGTCCGCTGGCGGCGGCCTGGTGCAGGGGGGTCCAGCCGCGCGCGTCGGCGGCGTTCACGTCAGCGCCTTCCCGCAAGAGAAGGGAAGCGGTGTCGGCGCTCTGGCCCGCGAGGGCGGCGTGAAGCGGTGTATTCCCATTCTCATTCCGAGAACGCGCCTGGAGGTCGGCTCCGAGGTCCAGGAGTGCCTGCGTTGCCTCTACCTGGTTGAAGTGGGCGGAGAGCGCCAGGGCGGTCCAGCCGTCTGGGCTGAATGAAGCGATCAGATCCGGTTGGGCAGCTGTCATGGCGCGCAAGCGGTCGGCATCGCCAAGGGCGGCGGCGGCGAAGAGATCCACCTCAGCTCCGTGATCCACTAACAGCCGCGCAAGGTTGGGTTGGCGCATATACACGGCCCACAGCAGGGCCGAAACGCCGGCGGAGTTGGTCGCCCGTACCAGCTCCGGATCCTCGGCGATCAAGCGTTCCAGGCTGACCGTGTCTCCACGCTGGATAACGGAAAATACCGCCGCCGCCTTATTCATCGCCATCCTCCTCCGGGATCGCTCCCCTACGCCTTCCATGATAGGGCATCCGGTGGGGTGCGCAGTCATCTGATCGGGCGCACCGGAGTTTTGTGGCGGGCTCCCAGGCGATGTTGCCAACAGGATTGCGCGCTCCGGCTATGTTGCGCGCGGGCTGCCCTCGCTGCCATACTGGAGAGTGAAAAGAGCACTTGGGAAGGAAGGACTATCTCATGCCTGGAAGGAAGCCGCGCTTCCGCGATCAATCGTTCTTGGGAATCCTGCGCGGCTTCGGACGATCCGCGGGCCGAGCGCCGGCGAGCCGGGGTCCGGCTCCCAGCGGCCAGCCTCCATTCTGGTCGCCGCCGATGATTGTAGCCAGCGCGGCATTAGTCGTGGTGATCGTGGTGTCAATCCTCGTCCTGGCTCACGTCTATTCCTCCGGCACCGCCGCCCCTTCCCCCCTGGCTGCCGGTACCGCCGCGCCCCAGGCCCTCCCAACTGCCGCCATGCCGAAGCTAGCGGTGTCGGCGGGGATGCCGATTACGCCCACCACCATGCTGGGCGGCGGCAATCCGGCCTCCACGCTCCTGGCGCCGCAAGAGGCGCTTCTTGGATCGGATGGGCTCTACTACGTCGCGGATACGGGAAACCACCGAGTCGCGGTATTGAATAGTCATGGCTCTCTGGTCCGGCAATTCCTCAATGGGCCGGCGGGGCCGCTCCAGTCACCCGCCAGCCTTGCCTTTACGCATGATGGTCATTTGCTGGTGTTGGATAGCGATTCCGGCCTGGTGATTGAATACACGAAGGCCGGGAAGGTGGTCACCACCAGTTCCAAGGCGGTGCCGTTCATCCATGCCCGCGGGATCGCGATTGATACACAGGGCCAGGTGTACGTGGCCGACCCAGCCACCGATGGGATCTTTACCCTGGATGCCGGTCTCAATTTGATTCACCAGCAAACCGCCTCTCCAGACGAGGGAAAAACCTTCCTGTTCCAACAGCCCACGGCGGTCGCCCCGGCGGCTGGGGGTTTGCTGTATGTGGTTGACGGCCAGAACCAGCGCCTCGATCTGTTCAATGCTAGCTGGCAGCTCCAGGAGGGTTGGCCGCTGGCGATCAGCGATACGCTCCACTCTCCTCGCGTGCTGCCGTTAGCCAATGGCCAGGCATTGGTGAGCGACGCGGTGGACAACAAAATATTGCTCTATTCGCCGGCCCAATTGCAGCCCACCGTGTATTCACTTGCCACGGTGGCCGGTCCCCCGGCGGGGCCGCTTGGCATCGCGGCCGCCGGCCACCACCGGCTCCTGGTCACCGCGAGCGGCGCCAATCAGATCTGGCTGGTTCCGGTTCCCAGCCTGCCGTGAAACTCTCGATCCACCAATCACGATAACCGTATAGCGCGCCTCTCGTCCTTGGGCTATCATGGGCTGGGCCGCTGGGCGGGTGTGCCCGCGAGCATGAGAGGACACGGGAATGGCCATCGTAACCGAGCCGGCAGTGTATGTGGTTGGCCGCCAACAGGTGGATGACACCGAGGTTCAGCGATTCCTCGACTATCACGGTGCGTCCTGGGAGACGGATAGCGAAGTGGGCGGCGAACTCCTCAGCGAGATGGGGGGCAGGGTCTGCTATATGGCATTCGGCGCCAAACAGGGCCGGCGGACCAACGGCGAGTATCTGGGCAACATCATGCGTCAGCGCCACGGGAGCGTCCTGGAACACGCGGTGTGGACCTTCCTGATCACGGGGGTCTCGCGCTCCCTTACCCATGAACTGGTGCGCCATAGGGCTGGTTGGGCCTACAGCCAGTTGAGCCAGCGCTACGTGGACGAGACGGAAACCGACTTCGTGGAACCGGCGGTCATCGCGGCGGAGCCTCATCTCCATGGCATTTGGCTGGAATCGATCGAGGCCGCCCGCGCGGCGTATGTCGCGCTCTCCGATGCGCTGGTGGAGAAGTTGAAAATTGAGCAGCCGGAGCTGAAGGCAACCGCGCGCCGGAAAGCGGCACGGCAGGCGGCGCGGAGCGTACTGCCGAACGCCACGGAGACCAAGATTTTCGTGACCGTCAATGGCAGGGCGCTCCGCCATTTCATCGAGCTACGCGGGAGTGAGGACGCGGAGCCGGAGATTCGCACCCTTGCCGTGGCTCTGCTGCGTCTGATGTCGCGAGAAGCACCCAACATGTTTGGTGACTTCACCTTGCGGACCCTGGCGGACGGCAGTCAGGCGACGGAGGTTCTGCACAGCAAGGTGTGAGCGCGGCCGCTATCCCGGCTGGGAGTCGAGGACTTCTTCGGCTTCCAATCGGCTTCGCATGCGGCCGCAATAGGCCCGATCCTCTTCCAGTTGGGCGGCCAGGAGGAAGTTATTCCCCTGGAGAGCACCGTCGATCAGGGCGGCGAACTCGTGATCTTGCGGCCAGTCCTCCACCGAGGTAAAGCACAGTGGATCGTCCATGCTATCCGTATGCCACATACCTCGATGCGGTGGGGAGGGCAATACGGTCCCCGGGCGGATCACCACCAGATGTGAGCGATTGCCTGAGGCGCGCGTCTGCCCGGATCGGGGAGCACCGGCATCCTTCTGTCCGGGTATTGAGGTAAAGCGGCGCGGCATGAAGGGTGGCCCTTTCGTGGTCTCTGCTACCACTGCCCCACCATTTTACACCGCCCGCGCGCAGAATGCACCCCCCAACAGGATAAGTTAGGCTACTTTCGAACATTTGGTCGGCGGAGTGGTCGGATCGGGCGGGATTCCAGGGGAAGAGAAAAGGTTACGGCCCACCCGCGGAAATGTGCTGCTGGGTGCGCAAACGGGCCCGCGTCTCCTGAGCAATGCCATTCGCGTCCAGTCGCAGTGCGAGCCGTTGCTGATTTTGCGTCGCGTGATCGATGAAGCGATCCGGGATGCCCAGGCGATGAACGGCGATACCGGGATGGCCCAAGCGTTCGAGCGCCTCGCTCACCGCGCTGCCAAAGCCGCCCGCCGTCACATTCTCCTCCACCGTAAGCAGTTGGTTGAATCGGCGGGCCAGGCCGTCCAGAATCACCTCGTCGATCGGCTTGACGAACCTGGCGTTCACCACCGTCACCTGGATTCCCTCACCGGCCAGGATCTCCGCCGCTTCAAGGCAGGCGTTGACGATAGTGCCGATCGCCACGATGGCCCCATCGTTTCCCTCGCGGACGATCTCGGCCTTTCCAAGTGGGATGGCATGCAAGGGTTCGTCTAGCGGCACTCCCTGGCCCGCCCCGCGGGGGTAGCGGACGGCTACTGGGCCATCGTGATTGATCGCGGTAAACAGCATGTGCCGCAACTCGTTCTCGTCCTTGGGGGCCATCAGGACCATGTGGGGAATCGAGCGGAGATAGCTCAGGTCGAAGACCCCCTGGTGGGTACGGCCGTCATTGCCGACCAATCCGGCCCGATCCAGGGCAAAAATGACATGAAGGTTTTGCGCGCAAACATCGTGAATGATCTGGTCGTAGGCGCGTTGCAAAAAGGTGGAGTAGATAGCGGCCACCGGCTTGATCCCCTGGGTGGCGAGCCCAGCGGCGAAGGTGACCGCGTGGGCTTCGGCGATCCCCACGTCAAAGAAGCGGTCGGGGAAGCGCTCGGCGAACCCAGTCAGTCCGGTCCCACCGCACATTCCCGCCGTGATTGCCACCACCGACGAGTCGAGTTCGGCAATTGACATAAGTGTCCGGCCAAACACGGTCTCATAATTAGGAGCGTCCGGTTTGGCGCTTCCCGGTGGGGAGACGCTGTGGAACTTGTAGTTGTCGGCCTCGGCTGGGTCGTAACCCTTTCCCTTGGTCGTGTAGATATGGACCAGGACGGGGCCCCGCACCCCGCGGGCGCGGCGGAACACCTGTTGCAGACGGCCAATGTCGTGACCATCCACTGGGCCCAGATAGATAAAACCCAGTTCCTCCCAGAAGACATTAAAGAGCATGAAGTCCTTCACGCTCCGCTTGAACCGCTTTGCCGCCCCCAGAGCGGTGTTTCCCATCGGCATTCGGGTGAGCAGGTGCTCGACCTCGCCCTTGGCGGCGCTATACCGAGGGTCGGTGCGTACCCGCTCCAGAATATGCGCGACGGCGCCGACATTGGGCGAGATCGACATGGCGTTATCGTTCAGGACCACGATAAACGGAGATTGCAGTTGCCCCGCGTTATTGATTCCCTCGTAGGCCAGGCCGCCGGTCAGGGCGCCATCCCCGAGGATCGCCACCACCGCGTTGTCCTCATGGCGCAGATCCCGGGCAACCGCCATCCCGACCGCCGCCGAAATGGCGGTGCTGGCGTGACCGGCGCCGAACTGATCGTGCTCGCTCTCCATCCGCATGAGAAAGCCGGAGATCCCATCCTGCTGGCGAATAGAGTCCAGCCGCTTAAGCCGGCCGGTTAGGAT
>JANWHO010000280.1 GCA_025450375.1 Chloroflexota bacterium | reverse complement strand
TGGATATTGTCTCCCTGGCCGACGAGGCCGCCGTGCAAGCAGGAGTGACCGTGGTGGCGGCCGATGGGAACTCGGGGCCGGGCCAGGGCACGCTGGGATCGCCCGCCACCGCGCCCGACGTGATCGCTGCCGGCGCCTCTACGAACCTCGACAACTTCGCCCAAACCGGAATCTTCGCCAACTACGGGAAGATCACGCCGGATAACATCGCCTATTTCACCTCCCGCGGCCCGACGTCCGATGGGCGGAATCGGCCCGATGTGTACGCGCCGGGAGACGGCGGTTGGGCGACCTTCCCCCGGAACTTCGCGCAGGACAGCCCTACGGCTCCCCCCTATACGGTAGGCTATTTTGGCGGTACCAGCATGGCGACGCCGGTGATCGCGGGAGTGGCGGCCATGGTGATCGGCGCCTACGAATCGACCCACCATGGACGGCATCCCTCGCCCGCGTATGTCAAGCAGGTGATTCTGAGCAGCGCCGACAACCTGGGCTACCCAGCGGCGGACCAGGCGGCGGGGCGGGTGGACGCCCTGGCGGCGATCCAGACCGTGCTCCGCCAGGGGCCTTCAATCCTCCTCTCCGGTTCACCTTCACTCTATGGTGAGCCCGGCAACCGGCCCAGCCACTCGATTACGGTCACCAATAGCGGTTCCACGCCCGAGCAGGTTACCTTCCAAAACCCAGTCCTTCATCAGACCAAGGCGATCAGCTTCAAGGGGACGCTGGTAGCTGATGGCATCTACCCCTTCCACTTCACCGTTCCCGCGGGACTGAACAAGCTCACCGCCTCGATCAACTTCCAGTCTCAGACCACTATCCCCAAGCCGAGCCCGCAAAAGGCAAGCAGCCTTTCGGTTCGGCTCATCATCTATGATCCACAGAACAACATGGTGAACTACGCCACGTCTTCCCAGGCCGGCTCCGGCTTTACCAGCACGACGGCCGCTCATCCGGTCCCCGGACGCTGGACGGCCGTGGTGAGCGAGATACCGGCGGTGGATAGTCATCAGGTGCGCCACTATATCAATGCCGCCTTAACCGGTCATATCGTGCTCGGACGCTTTTTCGGTGAGCCATCCCTGGTCTCCCCCAGTCAGATCACGCTCCGCCCGGGACAGACGAGCCATGTGACCTTCACGACGGCCAAACTCACCTCGCCCGGAGTGAGCGTGTTCACCGTGCAGGCCCGTGAGCATAGCCTGGCGCCGGTAGCCGCCGGCACCGCGGCTCTGGGTGATCGCATCGCGACCATCCCCGTGGTGGTGACCACGGCCATCCCGATCAGGAACGGGTTCGGCCTTTTTGGGGGCGCCTACACCGGCGGGGTGGGAGACCAGGGGTTCGCCACCGAGACCAAATACTTTACCTTCGTGGCCCCGCCACACATGCATACCCTCCAGGTGTCTATTGCCTGGCAGCACCCCGGCAATTTGTTCTGGGTTTCTCTGATTGACCCCAACGGAAAGGTTACGAATCTCGAGGACAACGCGCTGATCAATCCTCAGGATCCGAGTGGACCTCCCGACCTCAGCCAACGCAGCATTGACGGGTATCTGATCAATCCGGCTGCCGGGGTTTGGCGGGTGACCGTGCTCAACTCCACTCCAGCCGGCCTGTATCCCATCGAGCAACTGCGGGGCATCGTGGCCTTTGACCAGCCGTTCGCCCAACTCTCCACCTCCACGATCAGCGCCCAGGCCGGCGGAGCGGCGGCGCCTTTCACGGTCAAGGTGGCGAACACGGGTCTGGGAGTGGAAGGCTATCTGTCCTACGCGACCAGCGACCAATATCAGTACCTCCCGTTGGGCGGCACGGGCGGAGTGCTGCAAGATGGGCCGTTGGGGGCTACCAGTACCCAGGTAATGTCCTACACCACCGCCTTTGTTCCCCCCGGCACCCAAAAAATTGTCACCCAAGCGGAGACCCTGAACGGCAATGCTCCGCTGGACGTGCAGATGAGCGATCCGATTGCCGAGACCTATCTAAGCTTTGGGGCGCCGGCGCGGGTGGCGATCAGCGGCAAGCCAGGGCAGGGCACGGTGACCGCCGTACAGGGGAGCGCTCTCCCCAGCGGTAATTGGTTCGTGCAACTGAGCGTGCCCGGCCATGCCCGCACGAAACCAATCTACGTGGCCGCCGCCACCCAGGGTTACTCCCTGGCCCCCCAACCCTGGGTGACCATGGATGCCCAATACGGAAAGAACGTGACGATCAATGCCAGCGGCTTTTTCCAGGGGAATCTGGCCGCCGCCCTGCCTCAAAAAGGTACCCTCATTCACGGGACGGTCAAGGTACCGGAAGGGGTAGCCCCGGGAATCTACCACGCGCACATCTATGTCCTGACCTCGCTCTTCGATCAACTCGCCGACCTTCCGCTGACCATTACGGTCAGGGCCGCGGAACCCCAACCGGTTCCTACCGTGGATCCACGCCTGGCTACCATCGCCTCCACCCAGTATTTCCCCGAGGGGGCGACCGGACAGGGGCTGACCGACACCGTGGACCTGGTAAATCCCGGCAAGGTCGACGCCCATGCCCAGGTGCGTCTCCTCACCGACGCGGGCTGGACCACGGTTACCCGCTATGACCTACCGCCGAGAAGTCGGCGGACGGTAAATCTGCAACCGCTGGTGGGAGGCAATCAATCGATTGCTACCCTGGTGCAGGGTGACCAGCCGCTGATCAGCGGCCGCGCGATCACGCGCCAGGATGCCTCCGGCTCCTATTCGGTGGGCGCCACCGATAGCGCGCTCCGCTGGTACTTCGCCGATGGCTATACGGTAGGCAGCTTCGAAGAGTACCTGACCTTCATCAATCCGGGGAGCGCCGCTGCTCACGTGCACATTCATTTGGTCAACGACCAGGGGGGAACCAAAGACGCCAATACCACGGTCGGGCCTTCCTCCAGAACCACCATTCGGGTAGCCGACATCGCTTCCGAGGCAGCGTTAAGCGCGGTGACCACCAGCAACGTGCCCGTGGTGGCCGAGCGGACCCAGATCTTCGCGGTAGGCCGTCAGGGATTGGCCACGACGGTAGGGGCAACGGCTACGCTCACGGGAGGCTACATCGACCCCGGCCACCTGCCCTCGCACGCGCAGGCGCACCTGATCCTGTTCAACCCTGGGCAGGTGGCCGCCCATGTGCGCCTTAGGATCATCAACACTCGCGGGGCCGCCGTGAGCAACCGGATTCTGACCCTGCCCGCCGGCCATCGGGCCACCATTAACCTCACGGCATCCGCCGGCACCGCCAATCTCGGGCTGGTGTTCAGTAGCGACCAGGGGATCGTGGCGGAAAAGGCGGCCTATTTCGGCCAATTCACCAAGTCCTTGGTGGGAGGCAGCAACCTCTTCGCCACCGGGTCACCCAGCGCCGATCAGGTATTTCCCGGCGGTACCACGGGCGGAGGCGCCACCGATACCCTGGGGATTTACAATCCGTCCACCGCCGACGCCCAGGCCGCGGTCACCGTACTGTATGGGGCTGGTAAGAGTGTGACCCGCACGGTATCCGTGCCGCCCCTGAGCCGGATCAGCCTCAAGACGCATGATCTTGGGGTGCCTGGGGGCGGTAGCAGCATCCTCGTGGAGGGAGTGAACGGGGCGAAGTTCTACGCCACTCAATCCATGATCAACGCGGCCGGAGACAGCGGATCCGAGGTGGCGGGCGTTCCCTACCCGGCGCCGTAAGGGAGCGGGGCAGGCGGACGGAAGGCGCCCGCCTGCCCCACCCCACGGATTAGAGGGCTGGCCCCGGGCCTCCGGCTGGGGCCGGATGGGAGGATACGACGGCTGCGGCCGGGTGCGGCCCATTTCATCGGCGAGCGTGGTCGCGAGTCCGATTCCGCTCACTCAAGCAAATCACCAGATGACGCGGGCAAAGGGACGGTGCGTGCATACCAGATCGGCCAGGATCGATGATCTCCTCCACGCCGAGCGTGGCTACTCGGCGGAGGTTGACCGGATCATCAGTCTGGTGGAGCGCTATAAAGGGAGCGACGGCACCCGCCTGATCGATCTTGGCTGCGGGACTGGGCGTCATCTGGAGCACTTGCGGGCTCATTTTACGGTCGAGGGTTTGGATCTCGATCGGGGAATGCTGGAGGCGGCATCCGCCCGTCTTCCTGGCGTACCGCTCCATGAGGGAAACTTCACCGACCTGGATCTGCCTCGGCGCTATGATGTGATCCTGTGCCTGATGGGCTCCATCGGCTACACCCGTTGGCCGGAAAACCTCGACCGGACTCTCCACTTGATCGCGGCCCACACCCAACCGGGTGGGGTCGTGATCGTCGAGCCCTGGATTCCCCCGGAGCAGAGCGGCGAGACCCTGGTAAGCACGCGGGTAGCGGAAGGACCGGGGATCAAGGTGGACAGGATGCGTACCTCGCGGGTGGAGAATGGAGCCTCGGTGCTCTATTTCGAGTATGTGGTGACCACGGCGGAAGGGGAGGAGAACTTTGCCGAGCGCCATGAACTGGGAATCTTCAGCCCCGAACAGTACCTGGCGGCGTTCAGCGGCGCCCGCCTCACGGCGCGCCATGAGCCCGGTGGACCGAATGGACCGGCAGCCTACATCGGGGTGAAAGACTAACCCGAGTCCGCCCCTTGACTTAATAGAACAAATAACCTAGAATTAGGGAAGGGAAACCTGCGCTTCACACACATTGGAGGATGCAATGATCGGTAACCACGCGCAGTTCATGGGCAACCTGGGCAACGATCCCGACTTCTCATACACCAGCGCCGGACTGGCGCGGGCCCGCTTCCGTCTCGCCGTGAACGACCGGCAGAAGCAAGGAGACACCGTGGTCCCGACTACCTTCTGGGTAACGGTCACCGCATTCGGGAAGCAAGCCGAGCTGGTGACCCAGTATCTTCATAAGGGGTCCAGGGTGCTGGTAGCGGGGAAGCTGGAGCCAAGGACCTGGACCGGGGCCGACGGCAAGGACCGTTTTGACCTGGGCTTGCTCCTGGCGGAGATCGAGTTTCTCGACCCGCGCCCGCAAGGCGGGACGGACAACGCGGGGGCGGGCGAAGAGTTGGAGCCCGTGCCGGCTGGGGTCGTGTAAGGCGCGGAAGCCGCTCGTCCAGGGCCCGGATTCGCCATCGAACCGCGACCCCTTCACCTGGGGCATCACCAGTGTTATAATTGCCCTGGCAAGGCACGGCGGTGTGCGCGGTGCACACGCCGC
>JANWHO010000279.1 GCA_025450375.1 Chloroflexota bacterium | reverse complement strand
CATTCGCCGCGATCTGGCGGAGCAACTCAACCGTCACGAAGTGGATACGGTGAACACCACGGCCCCGGTGGCGATCGTAACCGTGGTTGGCTCGGGGATGACCGGGACGCCGGGGATCGCGGGCCGGCTGTTCAGTAGCATGGGCCGTGAGGGGGTCAACGTGATCGCGATCGCCCAGGGCTCGACCGAGCTTAGCATATCATTCGTGGTGGACGACGCGCGCTCCCTGGCCGCCGTACGCGCCGCCCATCAAGAGTTCGTGGAGGATCGGGCAAGTGAGTGAACGTATTCCCGCCGCCGTCCTGGGCGCGACCGGCATGGTTGGCCAGTACTTTATCAGTCTCCTGGCCAACCACCCGTGGTTTCGCCTGGAGAGCGTGGTGGCGTCCGACCGCTCGGCTGGGAGACGCTACCAGGATGCCTGTCGTTGGCTGTTGGGCTCGGAGATGCCGGAACAGGCCCGAGACCTTACGGTGAGCGCCCTGGGCGATCCGCTGGACGCGCGGGTGGTGTTCTCCGCCCTCCCCTCGGATATCGCGGGCGAGACCGAAGTGGACTATGCGCGCCGAGGCCATCTGGTGTTCAGCAACGCCGGGAGCCACCGCATGGACCCGCTGGTCCCGCTGATGGTGCCGGAGGTGAACGCGGAGCACGCCGCCCTCCTCCGTGATCAGCGTCGGGTGAAAGGCTGGTCGGGGTATATCGTCACCAACCCCAATTGCAGCGCGGCGGTCCTGGTGACCGCCCTGGCGCCGCTGCACCGCGCCTACGGGGTGCGGAAGGTCGCGGTGACCACCTTGCAAGCCCTTTCGGGGGCCGGCTATCCCGGCGTCTCCTCGCTCGACATCCTGGATAACGCCATACCCTACATCGGCGGCGAGGAAGCGAAGCTGGAAAGCGAACCCTTGAAGATGCTGGGCCGCTACCGGGATGGGGCAATCGAGCCGGCGGAGTTCGTCCTCAGCGCCCACTGCAACCGAATCGCCGCGCGCGACGGGCATCTAGAGTGCGTCTCCCTGACCCTGGAGGGCTTACCCTCGCTAGATGCGATCGCCGAGACGCTGCGGTCGTTCCGCGCCCTGCCGCAAGAATTGGGGCTCCCCACCGCTCCCGCGCAGCCAATCATCGTGCGGAAGGAAGCGGATCGCCCGCAGACGCGCCTGGATCGCGATCAGGGGAACGGGATGACGGTGAGCGTGGGGCGGATCCGCCCCTGCCCGATTCTCGGGGTGAAGTTCGTGGCCCTGGGCAGCAACACCATGCGGGGCGCGGCGGGCGGCTCCATGCTGAACGCGGAACTGCTCAAGGTACAGGGATTGCTCTCCTGATCCGCCAACCATCAACCGCCAACCGAGGCCGCGTCCGCATAATGATATACTGGGAGCAGCAACGCGGATGAACGCCGCCGGGAGCACTGCCATGGTAAGCGAACAGCATACCGCCAATTCTCAGCCGTGGTGCGTGACCACCTATCTACCCAACGAGAGAGAGGGCCAGATCTTGGGTGGCACCGAGGCGCATTCCGCGGTGGGCAACACCCTCGCGCGGACCTTGCGCACCCATTCCGAGCGCCAGGGACTGGTCTGGCTGATCCGTTTCGAGGGGGAGTTGCGCTACCCACGGGCCGATGGAACGACGGGGGTCTTCTACCCTGACGTGCAGTTGATTCCGGGAGTGCGGCTGGGACCGTATGAGGGCTACGATGTGCGGGCGATCGGCAGGCCGCCTGCCCTGGTAGTGGAAATAACCTCCAAGAAGACCGCCAGGAAGGATGTGGGCCCCAAGCTGGCGGCTTACGCCGAATTGGGAGTGTTGGAGTACGTGACCTTCGACCCGCGACCGAGGAAAAAGCTGGAATTGCATGGCTACCGGCTGGTCGGCCGACGGTATATTGAGATCCCTCCGGCCCCGGACGGCGCGGTGTGGCTGGAAACGGCGCGTCTCTGGATGCGGGCCGAGCCGGCTGCGGGGCCTTTCGAGAGCCCCCTCCTCCGTCTGATCAGGCGTGATGGCAGCCTCCTGCTTCACCCCGAGGAGGAAGCGGCGGCGCGGTATGCCGCTGAGGAGGCGCGCATCGCCGCCGAAAGGGAACGGGATGCCTACCAGGCCGAGATTGATCGGCTGCGGCGGTTGCTGAGCGACCGCGAGTCCTCCCCGTAGCCGAGACCGCTTTACACCAGTGCCCAGCGGCTCGCCAGTCCGGCCAGAATCACCACCGCCGACACGATGCCAAGGATCTGGGGCGTGGTAAACAACTGACCGGCCGCCGCCACCAGGATCAGGGGTGGGATGGTGACACAGGCGGCCAGCGCCTGCTGCACCGCGAACACCCGGCCCCGTAGGTTGATATCGGCGCGCTCTTGCACGATAGTCTGGGCGGGCGCGTTGAGCAGCGCGGTGGCGATCCCCAGGACAAAGCTAATCGGCACGGTCATGCAGGAGGCGACCAAGGTGCGGCCGGCATGGAGGTTGCTGAGCAAGGCAGCGGTAACACTGGGCACGAAAGCTAGGGCGCCAACCGCCAAGCCAATGGTGAGCAACGCCGCCGAGGCCACTCGACCCTTGGGCATTAGGTGACCGAGGCGGTCAATCAGGAGGAGCCCCAACCCCAATCCCGCGCCGGCCGGAGCCACCAAGATGATCATGGCGTTGGCCTGCCCCACGCCGAGGACCTGCTGTACGAATTTTGGCCCCAACTCACTCAATACGAGGAGGACCGCCGGGGCAAGACTGAGCTGCAACAAAGCCACGGTCAGGTGCTTGTCTCGCGCCACGACTCGCGCGACCTCCACCAGTTCCACCAACATCTGCAGCGCGGCCCCGCGCGCCGTAGCGGTGGTCACATGCCGACGCTCGCGCGTGATCGCGGGTAGAGGAATCAACACCAAGGCCGCGAACACCAGGAAGGCGCCGCCAATAATCCAGGTCCGAGTAATCCCAATGAAGGGAAGAGCTACCATGACAGGGGCCAGAGTATACCCGAGCACCTGGGAGCAGAGGAAGGTGATCTGAAACAGGGCATTGGCCGACAACAGCTCCCCCGGCCGCACCACGACCGGGATCGTGGCGCTTTCCGCCGGTTGGAAAGGCTGGTTGATCACCGCGACCGCGAGGGTAATTGCGTAGAGGGCCGTCGTATGATCCTGAAACGCGACATAGCCGACGCACCCCCCTGCTCGTACCAGGTTACTGACGATCAGAATGGCCTGCTTGCTAAAGCGGTCCACCAGCACCCCGGAGAGGCCGGCGAACAGAATTGTCGGCACCTGGACCATCAGAATGGCAATGCCAATCCCAGCGGGCGAGGAATTGGTGAGGTGGGCGATCTGAATAAACAGGGCCCACCAGATCACGTTCTGCGCGGTCTGCGAGCTAGCCTGGGCCATCCACAGGCGCACAAAGGCGCTATTCCGCAGCACTTGCCGGAAGCCACTCCCGGCTTTGGCCTCCAGGGTGGACTCCACGGCATGACCGGAGAGCCGGCTCGACACCAAATCTAGTCTGCGGGTAATTTCGCTCGGCTCGGCTCGGGGGCCGCCGCTCTCCTCGCTCATGACTGTAGTGTAGCAACCTGCCCTCGTACCACGGACGCCAATAGGGACTCGTGGGCCAGCCCCACCGCGGGCAAGGCGTGATGCTCGGCGCGCGCCCGCCCCGCCATCCCCATCCCTTTGCCCGCCGCCGGATCCTCCAGAACCCGCGTCATCCCGCGCGCGAACCCCTCCACGTCCCCTGGCAGCGCGAGATAACCGGTTACCCCATCCTCGACCAGTTCGGGTAACGCCCCCGCGCGGGCGGCGATCACCGGCAGCCCGCTCGCCACGGCTTCCAGGGTCGTGATGCTCTGCAACTCCACCGCGCTGGTGATGCAGTAGGCATCCGCCGCCTGATAGAGCGTGGGCAAGTCGCTTGCCGGGAGATAACCGGGAAAAGTGATCTGGCCAACCAGACCAAGCTCGGCGGCGAGCCGTTCCAGGCGCGGCCGATCCGCCCCCTCGCCGCCCACCACCAGATGCGTATCGAGAGACCGGGGCAGCCGGGCAGCCGCTCGGAGCCAGGTGTCCATGTCCTTTTCGGCGTCCAGCCTGCCGGTGTAGAGGAGAATCGGCCTGTTGGGCAGCCCGAGCGCCGACCGCGCCGCGCCCTTGTCGGCGGCCGGGCTGAAGCGAGTGGTATCAATACCGTTGGAGATCACGGTCACCGTGCCCTTGAAGGCCATCCCTCGCAACAGGAGAGCGGCGGTTTCGGTGGGCGTGCTGACCTTCGTGGCCTGCTCCAGAAACCAGATCAGGTAGCGGCGGAAGAGGCCGAGCGCGAAGGGGTAGACCGCGCGATTCTCCTTGATCCCATAGAGTGAGCACTCAGGAATCGTATGGTTGACCGCCACCACCGGGATCGACAGCGAACGGGCGGCCCGGAGCGCCGAGAGACCAAGGGGAAACGGATGATGCACCTGCAGCACGTCGGGACGGGCGGCCTTGACGGCGGCCCGCACCGCGTCCGGACGGTAGCTGACCCGCAAGTGGTAGCCGAACGGAACCGGCAGCGTGGGGACGCGCCGCACCACCCCGGCAGACGTCTCCTCAAGCGACGGCAGGCCGGTAAGGCTGGGGGCGATCACCTCTACCTGGTGACCCGCGCCGCGCAGATAGGCGCGGAAATTGTCGATAAAGGTCGCGGGGCCGCCGACCCAGGGACTGGCGAAGTCGGCGGCGATCGCGATCCTCACCGCCCCGCGGCGATCGGCAGCGACCGCGGCACGTACGCCGCCGCCCGCTCCTCGTCCTTCATGGCCGCCAGGGTCGCGGCGCGTTCGGCCTCGATCCGCTTCCGCTCCCGCAGGTAGCGGATGTCGGAGAACGCGCTGAGCACGAAGAGCCGATCATAGCGATAGGTGAAGGAAGGGTGCAGATAACAGAGATTACGGCACCCATCACAGAAATCGAAGCGCCCGACCTCATCTTGCATTTGTTGCCATTTGCGGGAATGAAACAGCTTCTCGAAGTTGCGGTCGAGCGGGATCTTGGTGGTTACCATGTGGTAACAGGGATAGAGCACGTAACCATCAGGGGAGATCACGATGACCGCGTTGGCCGAGCGGCAGCGCGGCTTCTCCTTCAGGTTGCCCTTCTCGAAGATCGCGGTCTCACCCAGATTGACGTAGACATTGTTCTCGTGGGCCAGTTTCTCCGCCATCCGCACATGGGTCAGATCCACGTTCCCATTCCCGAACAGATCGAACTCTGGCTGGATCTTCAGGATGGCCTGGTATTCACGGGCCAGCTTGATCATCGGCTCCAACTGATCCACGTTGCTGTTGGTAAGCACGAAAATCAATTGGTAGGGTTCGCCCATCTCGCGGGCGATTCCCATGCTCTTGATCACGTCGTTGAAGCTGGTGTCACGGCGGAGCGGATTGTGGATTTCCGGGGTAGGGCCGACCAGGGAGAAGTTCATAATGTCGATCAGGCCGGCCAGTTCCTTGGCCCGGCGGGGATAGAGGGTGCAGTTCGTGGTGATCTGCGTCTTGAATCCCATATCCTTCGCCGCCTTGAGCAGCACGGGAAGGTTCTTCTTTAGCAACGGCTCGCCGCCCGTGAAATCGATCAGGCGGACGCCGATCCGCTTGAGAATCTTAAATTGCTCGATACTCTGGGCGGTACTGGAATATTTGGAGACCGGGATCACGTCCATCGGTCCATCGGGGATATTGCAAAAGGTACAACGCGCCGTGCATTTATAGGTCACGTAGTAATAGGCCATCACCGGCTTGCCCGTGAGCGGTCCAATGGCCAGACTGGCTAATCCCCCCCGCATCGGTAACGTACGCTTCATCCCTGGTCTCTCTCCCTAGTGCGCCACTGGCCCGTTGGCGCGCGAACTCACGTCTCTCCATGGGTACTGTACGGTGGATAAAGCTCATCAAGCAAGGGTGGTTTGAGAGTCCGAGCGCATTTTCCCCAGTGATGGTCCCGCGGGCGGCTCGACCGCTGCTTGCCGAACAGGCACGGTATAGTGATAGTAACACTCCGAGGTGATCATCAAGGTGTCGCGCCGCGAGCGGCACCCACCAGCGGGATAATTAGGACAAATATGCAGATTGCCGAAGACGTGCTGGACATGATCGGGCATACTCCCATGCTGCGCCTGGCCCGCGTAGCCCGAGGGGTCCGACCCACGGTTCTGGCCAAGGTGGAAACGCAAAACCCAGGCGGCAGTATCAAGGACCGGATCGGTCTCGCGATGATTGAGGCCGCCGAGCGCCAGGGAGCCCTCCAACCCGGCGGCACCGTCATTGAGCCCACGGCGGGGAACACCGGCCTGGGCTTGGTGATCGCGGCCACGATTCGGGGCTACAAGTCGATCTTCGTGATGCCCGATAAGGTGAGCGCGGAGAAGATCGAGTTGCTGAAGGCGTATGGAGCGGAGGTGGTTCTCACCCCGACTTCGGTATCGCGCGAGTCGCCCGAAAGCTTTTACTCGGTGGCGGAGCGATTGACCCGTGAGATTCCGGGCGCCTTTCAGCCGAATCAGTTCTTCAATCAAGCCAACCCCGAGGCCCACTACGCGACCACCGGGCCCGAGATCTGGGACCAGACCGACGGCACGGTTGATGTCCTGGTCTGTGGACTGGGCACCGGCGGTACGATCTCCGGGGCCGGCCGCTACCTCAAGGAAAAAAAGCCGGGACTGCTGGTGGTTGGCGCCGATCCGGAAGGATCGGTATTCTCCGGCGATACCCAATGCAAGCCGTATAAGGTCGAGGGAATCGGCCAGAGCTTTATCCCCGGTACGGCCGACATGAACGTGATCGATCGCTGGGTCAGGGTGAGCGACCGAGATGCCTTCTTGATGGCCCGGAGAGTGGCCCGCGAGGAAGGCTTGCTGGTGGGCGGCTCGACCGGACTGGCCCTGCACGCCGCGTTGCAAGTTTGCCAGGAGTTGGACGAGGGGAAAACGGTGGTGGTGATCTTCAGCGACACCGGGCGGAACTACCTGAGCAAAATCTTCTCCGACGACTGGATGCGCCAGAACGGCTTCTTGGAGCGCTTCGCCGCCCGCCGTCTCTCCGACGTGGTGCGGGCCCGCGGCGGCGACACTCCCGCCCTGGTCGCGATTGGCCCGCACGCCAAGGTAGGGGCCGCGATTGATACCATGCAGCGGTATGGGATCTCGCAGTTGCCGGTTTTCGAGGATCCCGAGGATCCAAAGGTTGAGCATATGATTGGCAGCCTGGAGGAACGCGCCCTGCTGGACTCGTTGTACCGTGACCCCGATAAAGTACGGGCGGACGTGAGCATGAGCATGGGCCAGCCCTTCCCCACCATCGCCGAGTCCGCCGCCCTCGACGAAGCCTTCACCGGCCTGCTCAGTGGGGCGGCCGCCCTGATTGTCACCCGCGACCAGCGAGCCATTGGGCTGATCAGCCGTCTCGATCTGCTGGAGTTCATGGCGGACAGGCAATGAGCGAGTACGGTTTCTCCACCCGTGCCATCCATGTCGGGCAACCGCCGGATCCCGCCACCGGGGCGGTGATCACGCCGATCTATCAAACCTCAACCTTTGCCCAGGAAGCGCCGGGTAAGCATAAGGGCTACGAATACTCGCGGAGCGGAAATCCCACCCGCGCCGCCCTGGAAGAATGCCTTGCCTCCCTGGAAGGCGGCCGCCACGGCCTCGCTTTCGCCTCCGGCCTGGGCGCGGAAACCACCATCCTGCATACCCTCCGGAGCGGTGATCATGTCGTGGCCATGGACGATCTCTATGGCGGCACCTTCCGGCTGTTTGAGCGCGTCTTCCGCCCCATGGGCCTGTCCTTTAGTTATGTCGATGCAAGAGATTCGGCGGCACTTCAGGACGCCCTCACGCCCGCGACCAAGCTGGTGTGGCTCGAATCACCGACCAACCCCTTGCTCAAGGTAGTGGATATCCAGGCCGTGGCCACGCGCGCTCACCAAGCGGGGGCGAAAGTGGTGGTGGACAACACGTTCCTCAGCCCCTACCTCCAACAACCTCTGGCCCTGGGAGCCGATGTGGTCGT
>JANWHO010000278.1 GCA_025450375.1 Chloroflexota bacterium | reverse complement strand
TCAATCAGAGCAAAGAGGGTAAAGTCGCGGCCCATGCCGACATTGTTGCCAGGCTTGAATTTTGCTCCGCGCTGGCGAATGAGAATGTGCCCGCAGCGAACTACTTGACCGCCGTAGCGCTTGACTCCAAGCCGCTTCGACTCACTGTCGCGCCCGTTGCGCGAACTACCCACACCCTTTTTATGCGCCATATCACTTTACCTTACTCAAGATAGGCCACGCAAGGATCCAATAGCGGTCCATTCGTCGCCTTTAGGCGTCCGCCCGCTGAATGGACTGTACCAGTACCTGGGTCCGGAATTGGCGATGCCCGGTCTTCCGCCGATACCGTACCTTCGGCTTATACTTAAAGACGATGATCTTGGGGCCGCGATCCTGCCGCACAACCTTGCCGGTCACCTGGGCTCCGGCAACCACCGGGGTTCCCACCGTGGTTCCCGTTTCGTCCTGCACCAGCAAAATCTGATCGAACCGCACCTCCTGGCCAGCAGGAATGTCGAGCTTCTCGACCGTCAACAGTTGGCCAACCCTGGCAGTGTACTGTTTGCCGCCCGTTACCAGAACTGCGTACACACTTCCCTCATTACCTGACATGCATAGTCACTGGCACGCATCCTGTTTGGCGCCACGAATAGGGATGGTAGCAAGCTCTCATCCCCGTGTCAAGGTTTGAATCGAGCCGCGGCGCATCTGGAAAACGTGATCAACCTGACGCAGGCTTTCCTGGGAGCGCGCTGCCCAACCAAGGCCCCGTTTGCTATCCTGAGCAAGAACCCTTTGGGATGACGAGGACGAATGGGGGCACGATGGACGAGTTCAAGGCCGAGCATCTCCTGGTCACGGGTGGGGCCGGCTTCATCGGCAGCACGTACGTGCGGCAATGTCTGGCCGCCAATCCCACGTGCCGCATAACCATTCTGGACAAGCTGACCTACGCGGGGAATCTCGCGAACCTGGCCGAAATTCTCGATGATGCGCGGCTCAACTTCGTGCATGGGGACATCGCCGATCCCGTGACCGTCCGTGCCTGTCTGGATGGCGTGGATACGGTGGTCAATTTCGCGGCGGAGACCCATGTGGATCGCTCTATCCAGGACGCGGGATCCTTCGTTCTCACCGACGTGTATGGCTTGCAGGTCCTCTTGAACGCGGCCCTCGCGGCGAGTGTACGGCGCTTCGTCCAGGTCTCCACCGATGAGGTGTATGGGGACGTTGAGTCCGGGGCCTCGCGGGAATCCGATCCCCTCCTGCCACGGAGCCCCTACGCCGCCAGCAAGGCGGGCGGGGAATTGCTTGCCCGTGCCTACGCGATCACTCACGGTCTGAACCTGGTCATCACCCGTGGTTCCAATACGTTCGGACCGCGCCAGCATCCGGAGAAATTGGTTCCCTTGTTTATCACCAACGCGCTCGACGGCAAGCCGGTGCCCGTCTACGGTGATGGATTGCAAGTACGCGACTGGATCGCCGTGGAGGATCACTGCGCCGGCATCGAGGTCGTGCTGCGGCGGGGCGTGGCGGGCGAGGCGTACAACATCGGCGGTGGTCATCCGCTCGCCAATCTGGCGATCACGGAGCAGATTCTCACGTTGTGTGGCCGCGGGCCGGAGTTGATTCGCCACGTACGGGATCGCAAGGCGCACGATCGCCGCTACGCCGTCAACTGCGAGAAGGCGCGGGCCCTGGGTTGGACGCCCACCCGCCCATTCGCCGAGGCCCTCGCCCAGACCGTGGCCTGGTACCGAGACCACGAGGATTGGTGGCGGCCAACCCTGGAATCGAGCGCCTTCGCCGAGCATGTGCGGCAAACCTACGAGGGGCCGTGATCGCGTGATCGTGTGCCTGGGCGATCTCTTCGTCGATGTCTTGATCCAGCGCCACGCGGACCGTGGGACCGCGATCACGCTGGCGGCGGGCGGCTCGGCCGCGAATACCGCTGCCTGGCTTGCCTGGTTGGGAGCACCCGCGGGATTGGTGGCGGCGGCCGGCGCCGACCCACCTGGGGATATGTTGGTGGAGCAACTGCGCCGTCGAGGGGTTCGTGACGGGGTCGCACGGGTTGCTGGACTGACCACCGGGGTGATGATTATGGAGATCCTTCCCGAGCGGCCCGGTCCGCCAACCGTGGACCGGAGGGCCAATGAGTCGTTAAGCCTCGACACTCCGCAACTGGCCATGCTGGGCGAGGCACGATGGCTCCATTGCACGGCGTACGCCTTCCACGGTGAGCCTTCACGGAGCACGGTAGTGGAGGCGGGCCGAATTGCCAGGGCCGCTGGAACGCTGATCTCGCTCGATCTGGGCGCCACCCATCTGGTAAGTCACGTAGGGTTGGATCGCTACACGGCCCTCATTCACGAGTTGGCGCCTGACCTTCTGTTCGCGAACGAAGAGGAAGCGGCCCTTCTGGCTCAACCAAAGGAAACCCTACTGGGGGCGCTGGCAGCGTTCGCCCCCACGGTCATCGTGAAACAGGGACGCGCCGGCTGCGCCGTGCGGACGGGTGCCGTTGAATCCCACTTTCCGGCTGTCCCGGCCGAGGTGATCGATCCGCTCGGAGCTGGCGACGCATTCGCGGCTGGGGTCATATTCGGACTCTGGCGCCATGAGCCGATGGCGGAGGCAGTAGCGCGTGGGCTGGCCCTTGGGGCCCAATGCGTTGGTCTCCTGGGTGGGCAGCCGCCCCTCCCCTGAGCCGACGAATCAGGCCGATCGGTCGGATCGGTCCGATGCGACCAAGGAGGGGCTCGTCCCCTACCCCGGCGCGACGCCCTCGAATCCGGTGGCGCGCACCCGTTCGCTGAGGATAGCGATCGCGGTATCGTTCACACACAGAGTCCAGGCCAGGCAGAACTGGACCTCAGGGTGCATGGCCCGGCTCCGCTCCAGGGCGGGCACCACGTCCTTGCTCATCACCTTGCCAATGAAGTGGAGGTAGGGCGCCACCACGATTCGGCGAGCGCCCCGAGTGACCAGGACGTCCGAGGCTGCCTCTATGGTGCGGGTGGAGTTTTCCGCTTGCGCCACCTCGACCAGGGTGTCGCCTCCGATCTCATCACGCACCAGGGCCGCCAGGCCCTCCAGCCGCCCGCCGGAATCCCATTGGGCCCGGCTGCCCCGATTCACCACCACAACCCCCAGCCGCCCTCCCTCCCCACGGCGGACCAGTCCGTGCGCCGGAAGGTACTGGCTCGTACCCAGCAAGGCCGCCGCCACCCGCTCAGCCACTAATTTGGCCAGTCGCGGATCGAGCCCCAGGTTGGGCAATTGGATGATCTGAACTCCCGGCAGGGCCGCTCGCAAATGGTCCAGCTCAAGGGGGATATCGCGTTGGATCTCCTTCCCGTCAAACAGGAAATAGGGCAGAATCGCGATCTCCCGGCACCCTTGGTCAGCCGCCGCCCGCGTCGCCTCCTGAAGCGACGGGGAGAGAAACTCGAAGAACGCGGGGCGAATGACCGGCCCTTGGGGAAAGCATGCCTGGAGCCTGCGGGCCACCTCGCGAATCCCATCGTTGGTCGCGCTACTCCGTTGGCTGCCATGACCCAGGACCAAAACTAGCTGCTTGGGGAAGGGCTCCATGATGCTCCTTAGGGCTACCGATCCGCGCGGGGAATGGTAAAGCTGAATTCACTGCCCTGCCCCACCACGCTCCTCACCTCGATCACTCCGTTCATCTGCTCCACCAACTGCCGGGCGATAAAGAGCCCGAGACCGGTTCCCACATGGCCGGCCCGGATCACCTGGTCGATCTTCCCGAACCGGGTAAAGAGCCGCGGCATATCCTGCTCCCTGATCCCTGGGCCATGATCGATAACCGTCACCTGCACGGCTTCCGGGAGAGCCAGGCATCGGACCAGGATCTCCTGGCCTTCGGGTGAATACTTTACTCCATTGTCCATCAAGCTGAGCAGGATTTGCTGTGCCCGATCCGCGTCCGCCAATACCTGGGGCAATTCGGCGGGAATGTCGACCAGCACCACCTGTCCCCGATATTTCTGCTGAATCTCGCTGATCGATGGCTCAATCAGATCCGCGAGTTGAACCGAGCGAATAGACAGGGGTAGGCTGCCTCCCTCCACCCTCGACACAAAGAGAAGATCCTGTACTAGGCGCTGGAGGCGCTTGCTCGCGCCATGAATACGGTCAAGATAGTGGTGGCGACGCTCGTCATCAAGCCGCGTCCAATAATTGAGGAGGGTTTCGGTAAAGCCCTTGATTCCGGTCAGAGGCGTCCGCAGTTCGTGCGAAACGGTCGAGACAAAGTCTGTCCGAAGTTGGTCCAATTCCTCAAGTCGCGTCTTGGCCTCGTGTTCTCGGGCATAGGTGCGGGCGTTCCGAACCGCGAAGCTGACTTGATTGGCGAACTGACTGATCGCGTCGGCATCCTCCTGGGTGTAGGCGCCGTGGCTCAAGCTGAACACCTCCAGGATGACCACGTAATCACCGTCCATTAGGAGGGGCACCGCCATCCACGAGGCCGCGCGGGGCACGGCGGCCAGCTCTCGCCACAAGGGCTCACGGGCCGTATCCGAGACGACCATCGCCGAGCCCGCCTCCCGCATCTGCTGGTAGAGCGGCTCGGCGAAGACGTATGGACCATGAAACGGCTCGGCGGTTACCTGGCCAGATGAACTGCCGATCACCGCGAGATCGATATGGCCGCCATTTATGACGTGGACTCCCGCTAGTTCATAGCTGACCAGCATCTCCACGAACTTCAGAACCTGGTCCAACACATCGCGCAACTCCAGGGTGGCGCCCAGCGCCTGAGTCATTGCCTGCTGAAGCTCGGCGACCTCACGGCGGCGAAGCTCCGCCGCGTAGAGGCGGGCCCGCTCAATGGCCACGGCGGCCTGGTTCGCGAATGCCTGCAAAATTTGCTGATGTTCCGAGAGAAAGTAGCCGGGCGTCTCGGCCGCCGTGGTAAGCACGCCGATCACCTCGCCGCCCGCGATCAGGGGGATGAAGAGGGCCGACCGCACATCGCTGGACAACAGTGGCTCAGCCGTCAGGTTCTTGGGGTCTTCCAGCAAGTCGTCCACCAGAAGAGGCTTCCCCAGCAAAGCACTGCGCCCAATCAGCCCTTCACCGGGCCGGCGCGGCAGCCCTACTTCCGTGAACGTTTCGAGGCCGGATCCGGCCTCGAAATCGAGGAGGCCGGTTTTCTGATCGATCAGATGGATGAAACATAGACGGCTATGGGTGAGCTGAACCGCCGCCTCGGTAATCGTGCGCAGCGTGGCATCCAGGTCAAGGGACGAACTCATCATCTGGCCAGTTCTATAGAGTGAGGAAAGCTGTTCGGCCCGCGCGGAAGCGTCGTCAAAGAGCTGGGCATTGGCGAGCGCCACGCCCACCAGCTCCCCAACGCCGCGGGCGACCTCCAGGTCGCGTGAGCGGAATCGGTGAGGCGCCTCGGTCCAGCATACCATCAGGGCGTCGGCGGCTCGATTCGAGAGGTTGAGCGGAATAATGAGGGCGGATCGCAGGCCACGGGTCTGGATCAGCCGCTCGGGCAAGGTGCGGCTCAGATTATGCTCCTCGACCGCCACGGGTTCCGTGCCATGCAGAAGGGGCGTCATCTGTTCCAAGCGGGTGCCGCTAATTTTGATTTCGGTCAGCGTCTTCAGGCCCCCATCCGGCTCCGTGGGTTCCAGCATCCTTAGTTCCACGCGCCGAGTGTCCAGGTACAGCAGTCCCGCGAATTGGGCCCCGAACAGCCGTGGCAACATGCTCAATGTGCCCTCGACGAGCG
>JANWHO010000277.1 GCA_025450375.1 Chloroflexota bacterium | reverse complement strand
TGCATGATAGGTTGAGCATAGCAGGTCGCGACGGACCGGCGGAACCGCTAGCCGTGCGGCAACGTGGTTGCCAGGATCGTTGAGGCGGGTGCGCTGCCTATGCGCGTTACCATGCCTTGTCGGTCACCACCGAGAAACGCGGCAACCACCGGGCAGGGGGCTGGGCCAGGAATGGCCCAGCCCCCTAGCGGTCAGGCGGCGCGATCTAGTGAGACGAGGGGTCGTCGGTTAGGATGGTCCCCGTATAGCACAGGACATCGGGATTCAGCGAGCAGGCATCCGAGGAAGCGTGCAGCTCCACGCGGTAAACTGCCGGCACGTTGAAGCGCGGAGATGAGGCGGACGTGCCGTCCTGTTCCACCGGAAGATACTGGTCGGCGCCGAGGACGCCGTTGCCGTCGTCGACCAAGCCCAGGGTTGGAGGCGGGCAGGGATTGGTCCGGCCGCAGAAGACAAACGGGCCCTGGAGAATGCCGGAAACCTGAATCGGGCGCTCGGTCCAGGACGAAGGATCCTGGAGCAACCCAGTCCGAACCTGATCCACGGTGTAAATCCGATCGGCCGCCTGACTGGCGTCGCGGTCCGACGTGGCGTTGCCGGCCAACTGAAGTCCGGCGCCCAGGGCAAGTGCGGCCGCCACCAGGATCCAGGCAAACTCCGGCAGGTGGAGAATAAGACGACGGCGCAGGCGCCGGCGGAAAGCACCGGCACGCGTACGGAGGTCTCTACCGGGCGGCATAGCGGAAATCCGAGCGTCATCCATGGATCGTCCTCCCCTTGTGCAAGCGACTGCGTTCGGTAATGGATGGGTAGTGCGGATAGTGTACACCCGTGACCGGCGCTTTGCCGATAGCCCTCTTGGAGCCTTCACGGGTAGCGTGGAGGAATGCTCGGTATCCCACGCGCGGGCTACCAGGATGGGCGCCAGGCGCGGGCGGATAGAAGCCCGCTCGCGCCCGGCGCGGCCCTACGCGCGCTGTCCCTTCTGCAGCTTTTGCGCCTTCTCTATCTTCAAAGCTTGATCGAGCGCGGCCTTGACCCGCTCGGGGCGCATTGGCAGATCGCGGATGCGCACGCCAATGGCGTCGAACACGGCGTTGCTGATCGCCGCCGCCACGGGGCAACAGGCGGGCTCGCCGGCGCCGCTGGCCGGAAGCTCCGGCCGGTTAATCAAGACCGTCTCGATCACCGGGGCATCATTGAAGGTGAGGATCGGGTACTTGCTCCAATCGGTACTGGTCACGTTCGACTGGTCGAAGGTAACCTCTTCCAGCAAGGCCCTGCTGGTGGTCTGGGTAACGCCGGCCTCCATCGTGAGCTTCAGGGCGCGCGGATTGATTGCCAAACCGTTGTCCTGGCCGACCACCCAGCGGGTCACGCGGACCTTGCCAGTAGTGCGATCGACCTCCACCTCGGCCACCAGGGCGTTATAGGTACTGTTGCGTAGCGAGATAGCGACCCCATGCCCGGTGGCCATCTTCGCCTTCGAGGTGAGCGCCCCCTGACGGGGCGACGGGCGCGGCTGCCAGTTGGCTTGCTTCGCTACCGCCTTAAGCAGATCGATCATCCGCGTATCCTTGAGGTGGTTCAGGCGGAACCGTACCGGATCGGCCTGCACCTGCGTCGCTAGCTCGTCCATGAAAGCCTCCATGGCGAAGGTGATCTGGTACTGGGCGGGCGAGCGCAGCCATGCCGAGATGATCCCGAGGCCATTGCCGCCAATCTTGGAGATATCGGCCTCGGAGTGGCTGATTTGCTCGTAGTTGGGGAAGTTATAGAGTAGCGGGCCGTCCCAGCCACCGGCGGCCGGCAGGCCAACGGTCTTGCCGGCAAGTACGGTGCCGATGAAGGTGGTATCGAACATCGAGGGGATCCAACCCTCATGGTGCCATGCCATGAGGTTGCCCTTGGCGTCGAGGCCGCCGACCAGGTCTTGCACGGTGGCGGGTCCTTTCGGATCCCAGCCGTGCTCGTCCCAGCGCATCCATTGCAGACGCACCGGCTTCCCGGCGAGCTTGGACATGATCACGGCGTCCAGCGCGGCCACATCGGCGCCGTTGCGGCCGTAGCAGCCCGCGGCTTCATACCAGACGACGCGCACCTTATCCAGCGAGATGCCGAGGTACTGGGCCACGTTGGTCCGCAACAGCGCCGGATCCTGAGTACCGGACCAGACCGTGGTGCCGTCACTCTTCACGTCGGCAATGGCGCAGGACGGCCCAAGCGAGGCATGGCTCTCGATTGGCGTGGTATAGCTCGCCTGCAGCACCGTCTTGGCCGCGGCCAGGGCGGTGCCGACATTGCCCGCGCTCGCGTTCACCGAGTATCGGCTGCCCATCGAGCGGAGGGTCGTATAGAGATCCTGCTGCGCCGGAAGGCCCTTCCACTCGGTCCACTTCACGCTCAGGTTCTGCGCGGCCTGAACGGCGTCCCATTCGTTCTCGGAGACCACGCCCAGGAAGTCTTGCTCCCTCACCACCCGCACGCCCGCGGGGGCCGCTCCATGGCTGATCAGCTTGGAGCCGATGCCCGTCGGCCGAACCACCCGGCCGTGCAACATCCCCGGCACCTTCACATCCTGCACGAAGGTGAACTTGCCGGTGACCTTGTCGGGGATGTCGAAGCGAGGGGCGGACTGGCCGACGACCGTGTACTGCGAGGGCTTCTTGGGCGTGCCCTTGCCGCCGGTGATCTGCGTCCCGGCGAAGGGGCCGGCATCCTTGGCCGGCACGGTAGTGTTGAAGCCCTTGCCGGCGACCAGATCGGCGTAGGTGACGGACTTCTTGCCGTTGCTCACCACGCCATCCTTGACCATGAGCGTGCTCATCGGCGCGCCGAGGTGAGAGGCGGCCCGCTCCATCAGCGCGTAGCGGGCGTCGGCGGCCACTTGCCGGAGCGGCGGTCCGCCGGTGGCGATGGCGTTACTACCCCAGGTAGGACCCTGATTCGGCGTCCGGTCCGTGGACCCGATCACCAAATTGACATGGGAGAGTGCCACGTCCAGCTCCTCGGCCACGATCTGGGCCAGGCCGGTGGTGGCGCCCATGCCCAGCTCGACCTTGCCCATGAAAATGGTCACCGAGCCATCGGGCGCGACCGCGAGCCAGGCATCAATCTGCGTGGGATCGACGGTCGTGAAGGGACTCTTGCCGGCGGCTTTGACCGCGCCGGCACCAAGTTTCAGGGGCAAACTGAACGCGATCACCAGTGCCCCGCTGGCCTTCAAGAAAGTAAGGCGCGCCATACCTTTGTCTTCGTTGGGAGTGCTCATCGTCGGCTCCTTCACGCCATTGCCCCTGCCGCGCTCTTGATCGCCCGGATAATCGCCGAGTACGTGCCACAGCGGCACAGGTGTCCGTTCATCGCCTCGCGGATCTGCGCGTCGGTCGGGTGCGGAGTCTTCATCAGCAGATCGGCCGCCTGAATGATCATGCCACTCTGGCAATAGCCGCACTGCGGCACCTGCTCATTGATCCATGCCTGCTGCAGCGGGTGGAGTGCCTCGGCGCCGGCCTCGGCCGGGGCCGCCGCGCCGGGCGCCTTCTTACTCGTGTGCAGGGCGGGCAGCCCTTCGAGGGTGACTACCTGCTGGCCAACCACGCCGACCACCGGGGTTACGCAGGAGCGGATCTGTTGATTATTCAGCAGCACGGCACAGGCGCCGCACTGGGAGAGGCCGCAACCGAAATGCGGCCCCTGCAAGCCAAGCTCGTTGCGCAAGACATACAGAAGTGGTGTATCCGAGCTGGAATGCACCGTGTGCTTGGTGCCATTGACCGTGATTACGAGAGCCATTGCAATCGATGCCTCCTGCATGTGGATAGGCCCGCGACAGCGGCGGGCGGTTGTGGAATGACGGGAGAGGCGCTCTCCGCGCGCCGACGGGATACCACGGTGACCCAATCCCCCTTTCGTGAAAGGCCGCGCCGCGTCCCCGGCCACGCCATGGGTGGGAGGGCTGTCTCGGGGACAGTCCGCGCATCGACGCGAGACATCGGAGACCGCACAATACGGTTACCCGTAATGTAGTCTACTCTATTGCCGTCGATCAATTATTCAGCTTATGAATAGTAATTTTTCCGGTCGAAACGAGGTAGAAAGTCCCTTCAAGTCAGATCTCGCGTATTGTTACGAAATGGCACGGTACACTAGTCAATAGGGAGCAACCGATGGCCCCGGCCCTTATGGGATCTCGCGGCGCCTTCGGCAGTGGGAGGCGCGATCCGTGGAAAACCGTGAGGGAAGCCCCGACGGGAGGGCATCCCTGAAGGAGTATGGTCAATTGGAGGAATCGGTTGTGAAAACACAGAGCTATCGCTTGGCGAGTGTAGTGGCGGCAGGCCTGACGTTACTGGCCGGGGTGGGCAGTGTCTCCGCGGCGCGCCATGCGAAAGCGCCGACCTGGGTCACCACCAAAGGCAAGGTGGTGAACCTGACGGTCATCGCCGCCTACAATAACGCGCTCTCCGGCTTCAGCTTCAATGGCTACGGTAAGGGGCAGTTGACAATTACGGTGCCGAAGGGTGACACAGTGAACGTTACGTTCAGCAACGCCGCGTCTCTCTCGCACAGTGTGCAGTTCACGGTCTTCAACAAGACCCTGCCGACAGGCGGCGTGAGGGACGCCTTCAAGGGCTCTCATTCGGCCAACCCGGCCAATGGAGTGACGAAAGGCGTGACGCAGAAGTTCTCGTTCGTGGCCAGCAAGGCTGGTAAATACATGATGATCTGTGCCGTGCCCGGCCATGCCGTGGCCGGCATGTGGGACAACTTCGTGGTGTCCGCCACGGCCAAGACGGCCAGCGCCACGGTCGGCAAGGCCGGCATGTAGCAATACGGTAGCGGTAAGGCGGGATCAAGTGGAGAGCATGAGGTTGACAGTGCTTGCTTTCTGAATGCATTATGAATGGCACACGGACTGCAAAATTCCCAATTATTCGCGCTTTGGTACGCAGTTTTGATGAAGTAAGGGAGGGCTTTACGGTGCGACCAGGACGGTTCGTGTGGTTCCTCGGCCTTATGTTCCTGGTGTTTGGCTGTTGCGATTATCGGAGTATGGGCACGGTCTCGGCCACCACGGGCAATACCGCCGCCGCGGTAGTTCCGGCGCACTTTAAAGTCCCGCGCCAGATTGCCAAACTCTACCCAGGCCAATACATGCTGAGGAGCATAGCTAGCGGAGCCCGCCTCAGCCGGGTCCAGATGGTATTCGAGATCAATGCGCTAGGCTACCTCCAGGGCGTGGGATCGTTTTATGGCTATAATGCCCAGGGTTTTCAGACGAGCTGGGTAGCCACCTTCTACAATTTCCATCTGACCGCCCCTGGTAGGATGGCCGTCGAAATCTTTGATGTCACCGGTACTCGGGTGTTCGGCCATCTGTACATACGGCGCACCAAGCAAGGCAACCTCCAGGGGCAGATAGCCCTGCCGAAGACTCCCTATGCCATCGAGTTCCAGCGACGGGTCGGGCTGTAATCGCGGCCTTGCCGGTTGGCGCGTCAAAGCCGGAGGCATCGTGTGATGCGCTCCGCGGTCCAGCGGCGCTTAGGGTGTATAGTCCCGAGTGCCGGAACCGGTGGATAGCTGAAAGGAGGTCGATACAGGACAACTGATGATCCCTGGTAGGTAGGTGAAACCTGGCTCGTGACCTGGCACTCTCGACCCGCAGTATAGGCGAGCATGAACATGAAAGGCTGGAACCAGGATGTTTATTGGACGGCGTATAGCAGGGACGGTGCTGGCGGCGGTGATGGTCGCCAGTGCCCTCACTGGGCCGGCGACTAGTAGCAAGGCTCAAGGCTCCGCGGACGCGGCTATCGATTCGGAACTCCAGCAGCCGGTTACCGCGAATTGGGCCGATGTCGGCGGTAACCTGACCAATCAACGCTATTCTTCCCTCGATCAGATCGCCACGTGGAACGTCGCCAATCTTAAACCCGCCTTCAAAACCGCGCTGGTGAGCGGCCCAGCGGCGGCAAAGTACTGGGGAAAGTACAATCAGGAGGCTACGCCGCTGGTGCAAGATGGGGTGATGTATGTCGCCACGGGCAATGACGACGTTTTTGCCCTGAATGCTGTCACCGGAGCCAAGATCTGGACCTATCACTCCGCTATCGATCAGAAAAATGCTACGGTCTGTTGTCAATGGGACAACCGCGGGGTGGCGCTTGGTCAGGGATTGGTCTTTGACTCGCTGCTCGATGGGGGGATGGCGGCCCTCTCCCAGAAGACGGGCAAGGTAGTCTGGAAAAACCATTTCGTCAGATGGCAGGACGGCTACGGGGTTACCGCCGCGCCGCTCTACTATAACGGCGTGATCTACATCGGTACGACAGGCGGTGAATACGGCGCCCGCGGCCGGCTCTACGCGCTCAATGCCACCACGGGCCAGGAATTGTGGCGCTTCTACACCACCGCCGCTCCCGGTACGACAGGCGGTAATACATGGGCGAACGGATCCTATAAAACAGGGGGCGCTCCGATCTGGAACACGCCCGCCGTCGATCCGCAACTGGGGCTGCTCTATTTCAGCACGGGGAACGCGGGATCGGACTTTTATGGCGGCGGCCGCAAGGGCGCGAACCTGTTCAGCGCCTCCATCGTCGCGCTGCACATGAACGGGAAACTCGCCTGGTACTTCCAGGAAGTCCATCATGATATCTGGGACTTTGACGCGCCAAGCCCGGTCGTGCTGTTTGACACGGTGGTCAAGGGCCAGACGCGCCAGGCAATCGGTCAGGTTGGTAAGACCGGCTTCGTCTATGAGCTCGATCGGGCCACCGGTAAACCCCTCATCGGCATAGTTGAGAAGCCGGTGCCTCAGTACGCGCCGCAGGCCACCTATCCGACACAGCCCTATCCGACGGGCGATGCCGTCGCGGCTCAGTGCGCGCAGAAGGTCAAAGGCTTCCGGAGTGCCTGCATCTTCGATCCAGTAACTAACATTGATCAGGTATTCCAGCCCATCTATAATGGCGGCGTCGACGAGTCGCCGATGGCCTTTAGCCCACAAACCGGGTACCTGTACACAGGCGCCGATAACCAACCGGGCGATATTACCTACTCCAAAGCGCCCTTTAAGAAGGGGCAGTTCTATGCCGGCTTTGGGGCGACGAACACCCTGGTTGGCGCGGTCAATAGCGGCACCTTTACCGCGATCAATGCGCGTACCAACAAGATAGCCTGGCAAGTACCGTTGCGTGATGAGAATGGCAGCGGCAGCGGGGCGATGGCCACCGCTGGTGGGTTGGTCTTCAATGGGCAGATCGACGGCGCGTTCAAGGCGTATGACGCGAAGACCGGCAACGTGCTCTGGCAATGGCAGACTGGCCTTCCGATCAACGCGCCTTCCATGACCTACGACGTCAACGGCGTCCAGTATGTCGCGGTTGACGCGGGCGGCCATGGCTACTTAAGCGGCGCGCAAGGGAATGCGGACGCCCTGTGGGTCTTCAGCCTGAAGGGGCCGGCCGACGGCGTAGCGATTCCCCAGCCCGCCGGGCCGCCGCCAATCGATAACGTGACCAAGCTCGCGGGCGCTCCGGTGCATACCGGTAAAGTAGCGATCTTCGACTATGGCTACAAACCCTTCGGGGCGAAGGCCTCGTTTGGCTCGCTCACCATCACCGTACCCGCCGGTTCCAAGGTAACCTGGATCAACACCGGTAGCCAGCCGCACACCTCGACATCGGTCACGGGCGGTTGGGATACAGGGATTATTACCCCAGGTGGATCGGCCACCACCGTGATGAAGAAAGTAGGCACCTTCACCTTTACCTGCACGCCACATCCATGGATGATCGGGCGGGTTATCGTCACGCCGATTTAGGCGGCATCCGGTTCTCTCGATCGGGGAAGCCGTGAACATCAGGTAGCCAGTTGGAACGCCTGGATGGCGCGCGACGCGCCATCCAGGCGTTCGGAGTTCGTGGCATGGTCGAGACTCCAACCGTGAACCCAACTGTCCGAGCCCATTCCTGCCGTCGGTGGTTGCGACCAGGCATCGGCGGCGGCATGGCGCTGACGCTTACCTTGATTCTGGCGGCCTCGATCATGAACGCGCGACGATCCTCGGCCACGACGCCGCTATCAGTGTTGCCGGCCAATGGGCGTTGGGTTCCCACGTCACTCCGGGCCGACACCACGGCCATGCTGACCCTTCCAGGGCAACCCGCGATCCTGCTCGCAGCCACGACAAGCGGCGTATGGCGCTCAACCAACGCGGGCGCCAACTGGCAGCCGGATGGTTCCGGCATGCAGGGACGCGCGGTCTTCGTGTTGGCCGGCGGCGCCAATCACGCCGCTGTCTGGGCCGGCGGCTTCGATGGCACGGTCTACATGCGCGACGCGTCGGGCGGCCGGGTGAACTGGCGAAGGATCAGTCCGGTCCTCCTTACCGACCCGTCGCTCGGACCCGTGCCTGTCTATAGTCTTGCGATCTTGCCGCTTGAGAACCACTCGATTCTGGCCGGCGGCATGGGCGCGATTTCCCGCGGGGAACCGACCGGCGCCGGTGGCGCCTGGCGGTGGCGGCGCATTTGGCAATGGCAGGGAGGAGCGAACCCCGGCTCGGGCAACCCTCCAGGCTGTTTTGGCCAGTGCTCCGGTTCGGGGAGCAGCGCCGGCGCCACCTCCGGGGGCGGCGCCGTAACCTCCCTTCTGGTCGCCCCCTGGGATCGGCATTTGATCCTTGCCAGTCTCTTCGAGACCAGCCCCCCGGTCCTGGTTAGTCATGATGGCCAAAGCTGGGCATCCTACGCCGCCAACCTGCCGCCTTCACTGCCCGTGCAGGATCTTGCCGCCGGTAATTCACGGGCGCGGCAGGTCTTCCTCACCACCATGGGCGGGGGGGTCTGGCAGCGTGAAGCGGGCGGCCCCTGGCAAGACATCAGCACCGGCCTCCCCCAACGCCATGCCATGCCGTTGGTGGCAGTCGGGGCGCCACCCGCGGGCGTGCTGTACGCGGGAACCATGGCTTCGGGCGTCTATGAGAAGGTGGGGAACCGCCCCTGGCGTCCGTTGGGGCGCGGGCTGACCGGCTCGGCCGCCACCGTGGTTGGCCTGGCGGAAACGTCCGGCGCCCGACCGGGGTTGCTCGCCGCTACCACGAGCGGCGTCTTCAGATATATGCCTGAAGGGTAAGCGCTGAAGAAGGTTCGGAGCAGCGGGAACCTTATTGAACGCTCAGGTGCGCGGCTGACGAGTTCCAGTAATAGTCCTTTGTCCAGTTCGGACCGAAAACGCCCACCATCACGGTGTACTGGCCGGCCGCGTTGGGCACGGACCACCCGTACTGGTAGGAAATAGACCGGCCCGAGGAGAGATTCTGCCCGCTGAAGACGCGCTGACCTACCTTGGTCCAGTTCGCGTTGTAGACCTCCAGATCCACGATCCCATTGCTCAGGCTGCCGCTGCTCACGGAGATCGTGGTGTTGATCGTGGTTGTGGTCGCACGGGCCTGATTGGCGGGCGGCTCCGTGGTCGTATCCTTGACCGTCAGGTTTGCACTCGACGTGGCGGTTCGTATCGCCGTGGCGGTCGGCGCCTTGGGCGGCT
>JANWHO010000276.1 GCA_025450375.1 Chloroflexota bacterium | reverse complement strand
TGCCGTGGCTGGCCGCGTGTTTCTGGCCCACGCCAAGGACACCGAGATCTTCGCGGATCGCTTGCAGCAAGTCGGCTATTTCGGCACCGGTTGGTGGACCTACCGACTTCCCGGTCGCGGTCGTATCGACTGGCATCGCTGGCTCGCGCTCCTGCGCGCCGAGGGCTTTGACGGCGTGGTGAGCATCGAGCACGAGGATGCGGAGTGGGGCGCGCCGAGCGGCCCGGTCGAGCGTCGCAAGGAAGGGTTGATTGAGGCACAACGGGTGCTGACCGGCGCCATGCCCCGGTAGGACAGAAGCGAGGGAGCCCTGCCGCTGGCCCTCGTGTCGTACGAAAAGCTAAAATCGTCTCGATCAGGCGTCCGCTCAATCCAGCCGGTCTGGATCAGCCAGTGCATGGAGTCAAGGGCGACGCGGAGTTTATCCGTGGGACATCATACAGGCCGAAGGGATCACCGCCGTGGTGACCAGATGGCGCAACAAGCTGGGACGGGCTACAGTCCCTTCGGCACGGACACCAAGATCGCTTGGCTGGGGAGTGCGCGGGTGATCGGCGACCTCTATACCACGCCCGAACGTTATCCCTCCACCATGACCTCATAAGGAGCATTCTCCCACCACCCATCGGATCCGGTTGACCCGCGAGGCATCCGGATCTATGATATGTGGTGATGTGATCACCAACTCAACGAGTAAGTGGGGAGTGGGCATATGGCGCTGGTCGTGCGGCAGCGCTTGAGTGAACAGGTTGCCCAGCACCTCCGTGAGCTGATTGTGGAGGGTGAGATCGCCGCCGGCCAAGCCCTGCCTCCCGAGCGCCAGCTGGCCCAGCGCTTCGGGGTGAGCTCGGTGGTCGTTCGCGAGGCGCTCAATTCGCTCAGCGTGACCGGCCTCGTCGAAATCCGTCACGGCGTGGGATCGTTCGTCACTCCCCCCGACCAGTGGCGGATCGAGGAACCCTTTGGCGCTCTGATCCGGAGCGGAAGGGTCGACCTGCCGCATATAGTCGAGGCGCGCGCCATGATTGAGGTTGAAATGAGCGCCCTCGCGGCGCTCCGCCGTGACGAGGAGGCGATCCAATTACTTGACGCCGCGCTGGCCGATATGGCGGAATCATTGCACGATCCGGTGGCCAATGTCGATGCCGATATGGCGTTTCATCGCGCCCTTGCCACGGGGGCCGGCAACCCGGCGCTCTGGATCCTCCTGCAACCGATGCTGGCCCCCATCCTCGCCGGTATGTTCCGCGGCACGTCTTTCCCCGCCGCCACTTCCCGTGCCCTGGCCGAACACCGGAATATCCGCGACGCCATCGTAGCCGGTGATCCATCGGCGGCCCGACTCGCCATGCGAGCGCACATGGAGACAAGCAGGTTGGAAGTCACCGGGCGCGCGAATCCGGCCGAGGAGAAGAGCGAGGCATCGCGCAAGACGCATGGGGCCGCACGCTAAGGCCGCTGGGCAAGCACTGGGCGGTCACGCGCTGAATGGCGCCGGAGGGAGGAAGAATGCGAATCACCGAGGTCGAGCCGATCGTTTTGCGTGTACCGGACTTGCGTCCCGAGGATTGCGATGGTACGCAAGATACCTTGCTGGTCCGCGTGTATACCGATGAGGGGCTGATCGGGATTGGCGAGGCCGATACGTCACCCGAGGTGGCTCGGGCCGTCGTACTGGCCCCGATTAGCCACCTGATCGCCCGCGGACTGCGCGAGGTATTGATCGGCCGGGATCCTTTCGATGTGGTTCGCCTCTGGTACGACATGTATCACGCCTCCATCTATTACGGCAGGCAAGGCGCGGCCTTGCAGGCCCTGAGCGCGGTCGACATCGCCCTGTGGGACCTGATCGGTCAGGCAAGCGGGCGCCCAGTATGGAGTATGCTTGGCGGTTGCCACCGCGAGCGGGTACGAGTCTATGCAAGCCTGTTGATGCCAGAGCGGCCGGATCAGATCGCTCCCCTTGTCGCGCCGCTGATTCGGCGTGGGTTTACCGCCGTCAAGTTCGGCTGGGGTCCGCTGGGGCGGGATGAAGGGCTGGACGTAGAGCTGATCGCCGCCGCGCGCGAGGCGATCGGCCCAAATCGGTTACTCCTGATCGATGCCGGATGGGCCTATACCGTGAAGAGTGCCGTCCGGGTCTGCCGGCGGTGGGAGCCGTATCATCTATTCTGGCTGGAGGAGCCGCTCCCACCCGACGATCTGGCGGGCTATGCCCGGCTGTCCGACCTCGTGGAGGTATCCATCGCTACGGGAGAAGAGGAGTCGGGAGTCCGCGCTTTTCGCAGGCTGATCGAGGAGGGGCACGTCGACATCATTCAGCCCGACGTGTCGCGGGCGGGCGGCTTTACGGAGTGCCGGCGCATCGGCGATCTGATCGGGGAACTCCATGTGCGGCTGGTTCCCCACGCCTTTAAGACCGGCATTCTGCAAGCAGCGTCTCTGCATCTGGCCGCCACTCTGCCCCATGGCGACCTGTGCGAGTTGACGGTCCATGGCGGTCCGCTGGCGCGCACTCTCACCAGCATTGATTTTCTGGATGTGCTCGAGCCGGACGGGATGGTGGCGATCCCGTCGGCTCCAGGATTGGGGGTGGTGCTCAACGAAGAGACGGTGGCACGTTACCGCGTGACCTAAGAGACGAGAGACTATTGCCGAGGTGGCCTTATCCAAGTCGAAAGTAAGATCGAGGGAGGCCGATCATGTTATTATCGCGCAGACAATCGCTACGGACCGCCGCGCTCCTTTTGGCAGGCGTGCCCGCTTTGGAAGCGGCGCCCATGCAAGTATCCCGCGCCGCCGACAAAACCACGCTCACCATGTGGTGGTGGGGAGAGCAGGAAGCGCAGGGCGCCCAGGGGTGGATGAATGAAACCATTCGTCTCTACGAAAAGGCTCATCCGAATATCGTGATCAACGCCGTGCTGCAGACGACCAACGGCCTGGTGCCCTCCTTCGAGACCGCTGCCAAGGCCCATCGCGGCCCCGATATTCAGTACCTGTGGGGTGGCATCAACTCGCTGGCCGAGGCGTGGCCCGGCTATCTGGCTCCGATAAGCGATTATATCCCGGCTAGTGAACTCAAGCACTATCTGAATACGGCCGAGGATACCTACAACGGCAAGATATGGAGCGCCCCTTGGTATACACAGCCGTCCTTCCCCCTGCTCTATAACAAAGACAACTTCAAGAAGGCCGGCCTCGATCCGAATAACCCACCCCGCACCTGGGATCAATTCATGGCGGCTTGCGCCAAGCTCAAGAAAACTGGCGTTATCCCGATCGCTGGCGGCTTGCAGGACGGCTTCTACGGGGGCTGGCTCTTTGCCTTGCTCGGCGGGCAGAATCTGGACAGTGCCAAACAGATGATGGATGCCGCGATCGGCAAGGCCGATATCACCTCGCCCAAGTACAGCGAGTGGTGGTTAAAGCTGGCCGAGATGCGCGACAAGGGCTATTGGAACAACGACATTAACTCACTACAGTTATATCAGGCCCAGAACCTGTTCGTGCAGGGCAAGGCGGCCATGACGAACGTTGCGGGTTCCGATATTCGTAAGTTCGTCAAACAGGTCGGCATCAATAAGGTAGGCGTCATGCGCATGCCCGTGTATGGCGCCGGCAAGCTGGCCAATACCTTCGGCAGCACGTCGCAGACCCTGGCCATCCCGGTCTTCTCGCGGCATAAGCAAGAAGCTGCCCAGTTTATCATGTACATGCATACACCAGAACGGATGGTGGCCTTCTACCGCGAAACCGGCTCCATTCCGGCGGACGACCGGTTCCCCCAGAGCATGATTACGCTGCCCCAGCAGAAGCTGATCTTCAATTGGATGGTCAGGCAGGGCGGCCCCTATCTGGAGAACTTCATTCCGGTCGCACTGGACAGCGATGGCAACTTCGCCGGCACCCAGAAACTCTTCGCGGGCGACAAGGTGAACAGCATCATCTCCTTGCAAGCAAGCGTACTTAACAAGTGGCATCGCACCGCCCCGGGCGAGGTCGCGGCCTTCCAGAACTGGGCGAACAAGGGGTAAGAGACGATGAATGCCCCGATGGCGGTCGAGCGGCGGCCCAAGAGCACGGCGCGGCGAATTGGCGCCTGTCTCCGGCCCGTGCCCTACCTGTTGCCCGCGGTGGCCGCCATCGTCCTCATCTTCGCGTACCCACTGGTCCGCCTGGTTCGGGAGAGTACCCAGCAAAGCTATGGCGGGATCACCACTGATGTCGGCTGGTCGAACTATCAATTCGTACTGACCGACAGCGACTTTATCACCGCCGTCACCCATAACCTCCTGCTGTTGATCTGTGTTCCCGTACTCGTCGTGCTGTCGATCTTCTTCGCGATATTGCTGCACGAGACGACTCGGGGGCGCCGGCTGTACGCCACCGTGCTCTTCCTCCCATACGTGCTCGCGGTGCCGGTAGTAAGCGTGCTGTTCAACTATCTCCTGCAACTCAACGGCGGACTGAACACCGTCCTGCGCGCGATTGGTCTCGGCTTTCTGGCTCAGGACTGGCTGGGAAGCGAAACCTGGGCGCTACCGTCGCTGATGGGCGTGATCGTATGGAAAGAGCTGGGCTTCGGGATCATGCTCTTCTATGCGCGCACCCTGTCGCTGCCCAATGAGTTGTGGGAGGCCGCCCGCGTGGATGGCGCGGGCTGGTGGCGCATGCACTGGCATATTACCCTGCCCCAATTGCGCAACATGATCGAGTTCTATGCCGTGGTGGAAAGCATCACCATGCTGAGTTGGGTCTTCGCCTATGTCTACGTGATTTCCAGCGGCACCGGTGGCCCCGGCACTAGCACGCTGGTAACCGAGCTCTACATCTATAAGAATGCATTCGGCTACGGGACCAACAATCTTAATCTGGCGGCGGCGGCATCGGCCGTCTTGTTTGTCGGGACCGTGATCCTAATGTTCGTGAACTTCCGCGTACGACGGGTGGAACTGCACGCATAGGCTGGGTGGGGCGGGCCCTTCACGCCCCCACCTCCGCATGAGACGAATAGAGGGAGAACCGCGAGTGATCGGGCAGGCGGAAGCCGAGAAGGCCAAGCGGAGAAGCAAACGGCGGATTGGCCTGGTGGTTCGCCAGGTTCTTCTGGTATTGGCTTCCGCCCTGGCGCTGTTGCCCGTGTACGCCATGGTGACGGCCGCTTTCAAGGGGCAAAATGACTATCTGGCCCACCCGCTGTCCCTGCCTGCCCCTCCGTCGGGAGCAGCCTTTGCTACCGCCTTAACAAGCGGCTTTCCGCGGTGGCTGGCCAACAGCATCTTGGTCGCCGGGGTCTCGGTGTTCACCACGATGGCGCTCGCCGTCCTGGCGGCCTATGCGTTCAGCCGTATGCCGTTCCCCGGCCGCGGCGTGAGCTTTACCTTGATGATTAGCCTGATGGTGGTGCCACCGATTGTCATGCTCATTCCCCTCTTCGAATTGATGTCCGACCTCAATCTGGTGAACACCTACGCGGGGGTGATCGTGATCTACGCCGGGCTGATGTTGCCCTTCTCCATCTATCTCCTCACGAGTTTCTTCAATACCATCCCGCGCGAGTTGCTCGAAGCCGGTTCGATCGACGGCGCGGGCCATTTTCGGGCTCTCATCTCGATCGTGCTGCCCCTGGCCTTGCCGGCCTTGGTCACCCTGGGAATCGTGAATTTACTGTGGGCGTGGAATGAACTGCTCATCGCCCTGGTGCTTCTGCAGGACGACAGCAAGAAAACGCTCATGGTAGGCATCACCATCTTCCAATCGCACAACAATCTCAATGTGCCGGTGACCATGGCGGGCCTCTTGATCGCTACCATACCGGTGGTCGCGCTGTACCTGGGCGGGCAGCGGTTCTTCGTGCAGGGGCTTGCGGCGGGCGCGGTGAAGGAGTAGGGAATCCCAGCAATGCGGGAGGGGATCAGATGACGGGCCGGGTGCTGATTACGGGGGCGGCAAGCGGGATTGGGCGTGCGACGGCCCGGCTGTTGGCCGGCGCGGGCTGGACGGTCATTGCGCTCGATCGGAACGAGCCGGGACTGAGTAACCTCCGCGAGGAGCTTGGCCCACGGCTGATCCCCCATGTGCGGGACCTGGCCACTCTCACCGAGAGTACCTCGCTGGACCTTGGCGGTCCGCTGGCGGCGTTGGTCCAGTGCGCCGGGGTCTTTCAGGCGGCGGACTTCCTCACCGGCCCTGTCGTGGAGTGGCGCCGCGTCTTCGCCATCAACTTCGAGGCCGCGTCCCTCATCGATCGACTGGCGGCGCCCGCGCTGATCGCCAACGGCGGCGGCTCTATCGTCCACGTGACCAGCATTCATGCCTGGCTGTCGGAGGACCGGAGTAGTCACTACGACGCGGCGAAGGGCGCGCTCTCCGCCCTCACCCGAAGCCTGGCCATCGAGATGGCGCCGAGAAACATTCGGGTCAACGCGGTGGCTCCCGGGTTCGTGCGCACGCAAATGTCGATTGTGAACGGCGTCGACGAGCTGGAAAGCGAGCTCTTTCTTAC
>JANWHO010000275.1 GCA_025450375.1 Chloroflexota bacterium | reverse complement strand
CCGGCGTGGACAGGAGGAGCGCGTGCGCGGGCGCCCCGTCCCGACCGGCACGGCCCGCTTCCTGCACGTACGCTTCCAGGGACTGGCTGGGCTGATAATGGACGATGAAGCGAATATCGCGCTTGTTCACCCCCATGCCGAAGGCGATGGTGGCTACCAACACGCGAATCTTCCCGGTCATGAATCGCTGCTGGGTTTCGGCGCGCTCATCCGCCCCCATCCCGGCATGATAATGCGACGCCTGCACCCCATTCCGGCGGAGCAGGGCCGCGAACTGTTCGCATTTGTCCCGATTGTTGATGTAGACAATGCCGCTGCCCCTCGCGGCACGGGCGAAGGCGATCAGAGTCTGGCGCTTCTCCCCCTCGCCGGCCAAGCGCCGCACCTCCAGGAAGAGGTTGTCGCGAAGCACCCCCGTGCGGACCAGGCGCAGCGGCCTCCCCAGGGTTCGGGCCACTTCCTCCTGCATGGCGGGGGTCGCCGTCGCGGTGACCGCAAGGATCCGCGGCGAGCCCAGCAGTGCCGCCGCCTCGCCCACCGCCAGATAGTCTGGGCGGAATTGATGGCCCCATAGACTGAGACAGTGCGCCTCATCCACCACCAGGAGCGATACGCCGGCCGCGCGTAGGGCCCGCAAGAGGGAAACTTGCCGTAACCGTTCCGGCGCCACGTACACCAGGCGGAAAGCGCCGGTGGCCAGCCCTCGGAGGCGGTGATCCAGTTCTTGACCATCGAGGGTGCTATTAATCGCCGTCGATCGATCACCCAGGGCCGCCACGGTGTCCAGGCCGGCAAGCTGATCGGCCATCAGCGCGATGAGAGGCGAGATAACCAGCACCAGTCCATCCAGCAGGAGGGCGGGCAGCTGAAAACAGAGCGACTTTCCCGCCCCGGTTGGCATCACCGCCAGCGTATCCTGCTCCTCCACCAGCAAGGAGCGGAGCACCGCCGCCTGCCCAGGACGGAATCGAGCATGGCCAAAGTGCTCGAACAATGCTTGTTCCAATTCGGGCGCGGCGTCCTCCAACGATGCTGTCGCGCCGATCAACCATGTGCTGTCTGGAACGCGATGCGGCACCGGGGCAGCGAGGGAAGCGGTTTGGCGTGGTTCCCGACGGATCCCACGTCCTTCGCGCAAGGCCGCGAGTTCGGCGACCAGCCGGTGCGCCAGTGAGGCGAGAGCGGCGTCCCCCGCCGCCAGCGCGGCGGCCGCGGCATCGGGCTCTCCCATGGTCTGACGCAAAGCCGCCAGGGCTGCCAGTAGCTCGGGGGCGGTCTCACCAGCGGAGACCCGCGCCCCATCGGCGAGCACCGCCGCCGCTTCCTCCAGATTCCCGTAGCCTTCGAGCGCCCTCGCCAGTCCAAGGACGCCCCGCGCGCTCGGCAGGATGGCCTCCGCGGCGCGGAATCGCTCCTCGGCGGCAGCCCAATCAAGATCCTGGAGAGCCAGGTGCCCCTCGGCCAGCAAAGGGCCGGGCGAGCGCTGGTTGCCCAGGGGACGCATGGCGGCCAGGTCGGCTTCGGCGGCGGCGCGGTCGCCGGCCGCCAGCAGCGCCTCGACGCTGATCAAGCGAGTGGGCGCCGAATCCCTCCTGGCTTGTCGGGTTCGGGTCAGGGCCAGGGCGCGCTGGGCGTCGCCACACTCCAGGGTCAGGCGAGCCCAGAGATCGTGCTCGGTCAGGCTGGCGGCGTCTGGGCCGTTCGGGTTGAGGGCCGCCAGGACGGCCAGCCCGGCGGGCGGCCCGTCCTCGCCAACGGCCAGCATAACCAGTCCGGTTCTCACCCGCACCGGCCACCGCTCAGGCTGGTCACGCGATTCGACGCTCAAGCCATGGTTTGTCAAACTCACGGGCCAAAGAGGCTCGGCTACCACAACCGGGTTCCCACCCATCCCGTCCCTCCAAATCCTGGCCGCCTCGGTCCTTCGCCAGGTAGTCTCCAGTGTAGCCGAGGTTAACCCGGATGCCGATAATTTCGCGGAGGGATATCTTGATAGAGGGCCATGCCTCATCCGTGGCAGCCCATCCGAAGGAGGTAGCGCAATGGCGAACGACGTACTGAGCACCGCGAACGCGACCTGGGAAGGCGATCTCATTCACGGCAAGGGGAGTTTCTCCCTGGCCAGCGGAGCGGCGGGCCCGCTTCCCATCACCTGGGCTGGGCGCACGGAGCGGACGCCGGGAAGTACAAGCCCCGAGGAGTTGATCGCGGCCGCCCACGCCGCCTGCTACGCAATGGCCTTCTCGCACGTCCTGGCCGGGAAAGGCACGCCGGCGACCAAGCTGGAGGTCAGTGCCGTTGCCCACTTCGCCCCCGTGGAAGGTGGCTTCAAGATCGCCGTGATGGATCTCGACGTGCGTGGCCGGGTGCCAGGCATGGACCAGGCCGGTTTCGAGTCGGCGGCCCGGGAAGGGGAGCAAGGTTGCCCGGTCTCGAACGCGCTCCGGGGGAACGTCACGATACATTTGAAGGCCACCCTGGAGAGCTAGGTTTCGGCAAGGCGGCGTGTCTCGCGGGGCGATAACGCCCTTTTTTGCGCGGCCCAGGCACCAGATTTGCACCGCGCATCGGAAGACCGCACGGCGGCCGCCACATAGGGGTGCGGGTCTCCAGGCCCGCTTGGCGCGGCGACGGATCATTATCCGGGTAGTGCGATGGCCGCCGGTGGTTGGGTTACGACGGGCCTGGAGACCCGCGCCCCTAGAAACGTGCCCACACAATGCAAGGGGTTCCCCGGCCCGGCCCCCGGCATCGGGCAGCACTGCTATACTAGCAACCGTACTAACAATGGCCGGTTGGCCGCGACGCCTGTGTGGCGCGGGCCGACCACGGAGGAGACAATGGAGCAATACGCGAGATGAGCGTAGACCTGGCCCCGGCGGTGCGTCAAAACGTCCAGGGTGAACCGCTCCCCCTGACCCCGCGCCCCCAGCGTATTGACCTTTCCCTGGTCATCCCCGTGTATAACGAAGTTGAGAGCTTACCCAAGCTCTACAGCCAGCTCCATGCCGTCTTGCAGAAGCTCCCACTGGTCTACGAGATCGTCTTCATCGACGATGGAAGCAAGGACGGCACCTACGAGGGTTTGCGCGATCTCCACGATCAGGACCCACACATTCGCGTACTCAGCTTCCGGCGCAATTTCGGGAAAACCGCCGCTCTGGTGGCCGGCTTTGACTATTGTCGTGGCGATATCATCATCACCATGGATGCCGACCTTCAGGATGATCCGAACGAAATCCCCAATTTTCTGGCCAAGATCGACGAGGGCTATGATCTGGTTTCCGGATGGAAGAAAGATCGACAGGATCCGATCACGAAAACGCTGCCGTCCAAAGTCTTTAACTCGGTGGTTTCTCGGTCCACCGGGATCCGCATGCACGACTTTAATAACGGGTTCAAGGCATACCGTCGCGAGGTCACCGAGGAACTGAAGCTGTATGCCGACCTGCACCGGTTCATTCCGGTGATGGCCAGTTGGCGCGGCTTCAAGGTGGTGGAGATCCCCGTGCTCCACCACAAGCGCCAGTTCGGCAAGTCAAAGTTTGGCGCCGGCCGCTTTGCCAAGGGCATGCTCGATTTCTTCAAAGTGATGTTCCTCACCCGCTATATGCAAAAGCCGCTGCATCTATTTGGAGGGATCGGCGCTCTGTTGGTGGCCCTTGGGGTGATCGTTGGCCTGTATCTGACCGAGGAGCATTTCCGGACGGGGAACATTGGGCAGCGCCCGTTGCTTGATCTCGCGGTGCTGCTGGTCATAACCGGAGTGCAGTTGTTCAGTCTCGGGTTGCTAGGAGAGATGCTGCGGAACGTCACCTATCGCCGCACCGAGGAATATAGCGTTCGGCAGCTTCTGGAATGAGCATGCTGAGCCGCTGGTGGCGCAGCCCCTGGTTGCGTTACGGATTTACGGCGGCGTTGCTGGCGTTTATTCTCTGGAAGGCGAATCCAAGCCAATTCTGGGATGCCGCGCGGCACGTCTCGGTAAGCAATCTCGCCCTGGCCATGGTCCTGACCATCCCCTTTTTGCTTCTCAAAGCCTTGCGCTGGCATATCTTGCTCCGGGCCGGGCGCTGCCGCGCCACCTTCGCCGAGGCGTTCATCTCGCTCCTGGGCGGCATGGGCGTGGCCTTGCTGACGCCCGCCCGCCTGGGCGAGGTGACACGGGCCGCCTATCTGTCCGAACCGAGGAAATTGCGGGTGGGCGCCCTGGTGATGGTAGACAAGGTGTATGACGTAATCGTGCTGGCCCTGCTCGCCGTGGCCGGCGCGGCGGTGCTGGTCAGCCCGGTTCTGGCGCTTGGTTTAGGCGCGGGCGGCCTGGTCGGTGTGTTCTGCGCCTTGCGGGCCCGCGACCTGCGTTCGCTGTTTGCGCTCGGGCGAAGGCTTCCGCTGTACGCGAAAGTGGACAGGGTACTGGGAGAGTTCGCCGAGTTTGGGACTTCGGTGGGCCTTGCCTGTTTGCTGCTTACCCTCGCTTCTTTCATCGTGGTCCTGGCGCAGTATTATGTCATTCTGCACGCCTGGAACCTGGGGAGCGCCCAAATCGTCGTCTACTGCTTCCCCATGGTGGTGCTTACCAACGTGGTGCCGCTCACCGTGGCCGGCCTGGGCACCCGCGAAGGCGCCGCCATCCTCCTCCTCGGGCATTACAGTGTCCCCAAGTCAATCGCAGGGACCAGTGCCTTTCTGATGTTCTTCATGAACACCGCCCTGCCTGGGCTGATTGGCGCGGTGATCACCCCTTTTTATCACGTCAAACCGGCGCCGGAGCGCCCCCAGGCCGCGATCACGGCCGGCCCCGCCTCGGTGGGAACCCCTCAGTGACCATTCAAGCAACCCCGATTCCCGACCAGCCGGCTCGGCGAACGATCCCGGCGCGGTCGATGGCGGTGCCGGTGCCGCGGCCCGCCCAGCGGCTGCTCGCCCTGCTGGTAAGCGTGCTGTTCTGGGGCATGACGGCCGCCTACGCGGTTGGCTTCAGCTTGATCGCCCTCCGCCAATATGATGCGTTCGTGCCACACGCCCTGGACCTCGGTAACATGACCCAGGCTTTTTGGAATACGGTCCATGGGCATCCCTTTAAGTTTCAGAATATGCGCGCCCATGTGGGGATTGAGGCATTCGGGACCGACACCCGCTTGAGCTTCCATGTCGAGCCCATTATCCCGTTTCTCTCGATCATCTACTTCTTCCACCAGCATGTGCAGACCTTGCTGGTCATGCAAACCGTGGCCATCGCCACGGGGGCGATCCCAGCCCGGTTGTTGGTCCGGCGCCATCTGGCCAATCCTCTGGCCGAGGTGGTCTTCCCGCTCGCCTACCTGCTCTTCCCCGCGCTGGAAGCGGCGAACCTGTATGAGTTCCATCCCGTGGCCTTCGCGGCCCCTTTATTGCTGTGGGCCTTCTACTTCGCGGACGGACGCCGCTTTACCCTTTTCGCGATTTGCGCTTTCGCGGCCATGGGGACCAAGGAGGAAATCGGCGTCCTGGTTGGCCTCATCGGGGTGTGGATCGCCGTGCGGCACGGCGAACGGCAACTTGGGGCGATTATCGGTGTCCTGGGAGTGGCCTGGACCTTTGTCGCCTTGAAGCAGGTGGTGCCGCATTTCAACCTGGGCGACAGTTCCTATTGGGGGCGCTATATAGATCCAAGCTATCTGAAGGGTCAGGTCATTACCCAGAACGACGTCATCCATTTCTGGCTGCACCAGCCGAAAATGGTCCTTGACAACGTGACCGACGAAGCCAAGCGGAGTTTTCTGCACCGCCTGTTGTATCCAGCTGGATACCTGGCGCTGTTTAGTCCGCTGACCCTCCTCGCGGCGGTGCCTGGTCTGGCCCTGATTCTTCTCAGCTACGAACCGCACATGTATGGCGGCCTGGCCCATTATTCCGCCGAACTGGTACCGGTAGTAATTGTGTCGTCCATCCTCGGGGCGGAGTGGCTGTGCGCCGGCGTCTCTCGCCTTACGCGCTTGCCAGGCGCCTTGGTGGTGACGGCGATCTGTCTCTATGTGTTGGTCGCCTCGGTGGCGAACCAGCGGGTCAACGGTTTCACTCCGATGGCCGAGGACTATTATTATCCTCCGATCACCGCGCATGATCGTCTCCTGGACACCGCCCTGGCCATGATCCCCCCCGGCGCCGCCGTCTCCGCCCAGGACAACCTCAATGCGCATCTGAGCGACCGCGAGCAAATCTTTCTCTATCCGGATCGTGATTTCGATAAGGTGCAGTACGTGATTGTGGACGCGACCGAGCCCGTCGCCTCGGTCCTCCGTCCCTGTGATCTCACGGTGCAGATTCAGGGGAACGCCGAAGCGTGCGAGATTGCCTACGGCACCCCTCGGAACCCCGCCCACGGCAAGGCGATCAATTACAATGCGCTCCTGCTCAATGGTAAATGGACGATTAAGTTCGCCCAGGATGGTATTCTGCTCCTGCAGCGCTATCACAAGGGAATGCAACTGAACACCACGTTACCGCCCGCCTTCTGGACCTTCATGGAGCCACCCGCCTCGGACGTCCCCCCTGGCGGTCCCATCGCGCGATTCGGTAATTACCTGGAGCTTGAAGGGTATCGGGTGGATCGCGCGGAACGGAGCAATCTGCGAAACCCCGATGTTGTGCTCACTACCTGGTGGCGGGTGCTCAAGCCCATGCCGCTCCCAACTCGCCTGGTGCATTACCTCACCGACAACACTGGCGCCCTTCAGGTATTCTGGGATGATGATCAGGCGACTGATTGGCGAATGCTCGACCAGTGGAAGCCGGGACGGATCTACAAGGTACAGTCCTTCCAACTGACCGTCACCACGAATCACAGTGGCAGCCTTGGCGTGGATCTCGGGCTGACAACCACCAACCAGGGATTCGACAAGAACCATCCCGACGTGAGCCATAATCAACCGGTGACTCTGCTGCGCGGTGGCGGTCAAAGCCAGGTGGTGGGCAACGGCAAGGTCCTGCAGGCCACCTGGATTCAGGCACGGCTCTAGCCCATGGCGGAACAGCGGATCGGAGTCTATGGCGGAAGCTTCGACCCGATCCATGTCGGGCACCTGGCGGTGGCCGATTTCGTCCGTCAGGCCGCCGACCTGGATCAGATTCTCTGGGTTCCCACTGGCAAGCAACCCTTGAAAGATCGCGGGCCCTGGGCCACTGGGGACCAGCGGCTCCGCATGGTGGAAGCGTCGATCAGCGGGAACCCCGCCTTTGTCGCCACCGATCTCGAAATCCGGCAGGGCGGTCCCTCGTTTACCATCGCTACCCTCGATGCGCTCCAGCACCAACGGCCGTATACCACCCTGCGCTTCATCATGGGAGTGGACGCAGCCAATGACTTGAAGAATTGGCAGGATCCGAATCGTATTCTTGGCGAATATCGCCCGATCGTGATGTCCCGTGCCGGCTGGACTGGACCAGACTGGCCGATGTTGGAAGGTATCCGGCCCGATGCCCGCGCCTTGATCACCCTGGTGGACGCGCCTCAGTTGGAGATCGCCTCGCACATGCTGCGTGAATGGATCGCGCGGGGCCGGGCGGCCCGCTATCTTATTCCCGAGGGAGCATGGCGCATCATCGTCCAGGAAGGGCTCTATCGGGCACCATAACCTCCTTGACGGGTGAAAGGGCGGCTAGTAGCATACGCATGTGACCGTGCTAGGCGGGGGGATAGTCGTCCCCTGTACGGCAAATCGGCTATACGGCCGGCGGAACCCCGGATCCGAGGACCGGATCTGGATGATTCTGAGCGGCTCCACGAACGTTCAACGGCCCTGGTCCTGACCGACGGAGCCCCTCGAACCCCGTCAGATCGAGAGAAGCAGCGGTAAGGGGTGTGCTTCGGGTGCGTCAGGGAAGCCGGGGCCGCAGTCCGCGGGGTCGCGCGTGGCATTCAGGCTGGCGCGACGGTCTGGTGCACGGTCACTGTACATTCCTTGATCGGCGGCAATGTGCCGCCGTTTCTTTTTCGGTGCATGTGCGCCGCCCCGGCGGGCCAGGACGGATTTGAATACTGAACTTTCGTTGTTTCCCCCCGATTCGCCCCCCGAAAGCCCCGCGGCGGCGGAGTCCGGCGACCGCGCCTCGCTGTACCGCGCCTATCGTTCGCGGACCTTCTCCGAGGTGGCCGGCCAGCAGCATGTGACTCAGACCTTGCGGAACGCGGTGATGCACGGCAAGGTCGCCCATGCTTATCTGTTCACCGGTCCACGAGGGACGGGGAAAACCAGCACGGCCCGAATTCTCGCGCGAGCGGTCAATTGCCTGGCGCCTATCGACGGTGAGCCCTGCAACCAGTGCGCGATCTGCGTCAACATGATCGAGCGGCGTTCCATAGATCTGATCGAGATTGACGGGGCCTCGAACAACAGCGTGGACGACGTGCGGGAATTGCGCGACCGAGTCCAGTTTCGCCCCGCCGAGGCACGTCGCAAGGTCTTTATTATCGATGAAGTTCACATGCTTTCCATTGGCGCCTTCAATGCCTTGCTGAAAACCCTGGAGGAACCGCCGGACCATGTGCTGTTCCTGCTGGCCACCACCGAAATCCATAAAGTGCCGGCAACCGTGCTCTCTCGCTGCCAACGCCTGGATCTGCGCCCCGTCCCCCCTAACGAGATGGTGGCCCGCCTGCGCTTTATCCGCGATCGCGAGGGGATGGAGGCCGAGGACGCGGTACTGGAACTGCTGGCGGCCCTGGGAACCGGCAGCCTACGTGACGCCTTGAGCCTGATGGAACAGGTGCGGGCCTATTGCGGCGACCAGCTGCGGCTCGCCGAAGTGGAGATGGCGCTGGGAGTGGCGCGGATCAGTGAGATCGCGTCGCTGGCGGACCTGATGGCGGCTGGTGATCTTCCCGAGGCCCTGGTTCTGCTCGGGGCGCTCCTGGATAGCGGCATCGATCCACGCCAGCTGACCCGGCAACTCAGTACCTATTGGCGGGACGCCATGCTGGCGCGCGCCCGCCGGCGCCCCATGCCCGAGGTCAACGTCGCCCGGTGCAATGCCGATCGGATCGTCCTGGTGCTGCGATGCCTTCTGGGGGTAGAGAGTACTGCCCGCCGCTCGGATTCGCCGCGCTTCGCCCTGGAGCTGGCGGTTGCCGAGGCTACCATGCACCTGGCCACCGCGACCGGAGCAGTTGGTGACGAGGCTGGTCTGGCCCGGCAGCCAGCTGCGTCCGCTAGCCACGACGCCCATCAAGACTCGCGTTCCGCCGCGCCAGCCCCGGTGCCCACGACCCGGATCTCCGAACCCGCCCCGCTTCAATACGCAGGCGACTCGACCGCCGACCGCGAGGCGCCGCGCGCCAATCCATCCCCCGAGTTGGCCGGCTCGCCTGCATCAGCAGCGCGTGAAAGCGCGGATCAGCCCGTGCCGCCGAACGGAGATGGAGCCCGCGAACCAAGCGGGCGGGAATCCGCAATAGCAGTGCCAGCGGTCCCCCCGGAGGAAAACCAGCCGCGGCCGGCGTCCCTCCCAGCTGACCACGGTCGGGGGTCCACGCCTCAGCCGGAGGCCCCTTCCTCATCGCGGGCGGAGTCCGCCCCGACGGGGACGGTGGGGCCCGATAGCCGCTGGACCGACCTTTTACGTTGGTTGCAGGATCGCGGCACGGCTAGCGTCCATCAACTCGCGCAAAAATCCGTCCGTGGGGCTCTCATTGCCGAGCACGAGGTCGTGACCCTGGGATTCAAGCCCTCGGACTCCTTCAGCCTGCGGATTCTGGAGCAGGCGAGAAACCGGCAAGTGCTTGAGGAAGCGGTGCGCGAGGTCTATGGTGGGCGCTGGACCGTACGCTGTGTTACGATCAGCGATGCCCCCGCCGCGCATGTGGGCGACGAGGGGGCGGAGCAGTATCTTGAGGAAATCGCCACCGCGTTTGGCGGCGATCAGTTTGGCCCGCGGGGCGCCTGAGCAGCCCGCTGAGTATCGAGGGGAAGAGGCGATGGGTTTCGATCAGAAGGCCATGCGGGACATGCTCAAGCAGGCACAACAGATGCAGTCTCAGATGGAGCAGGCCCAGGCCAAGTTGGCCGAGGAAATCGTGGTTGGCTCCGCCGGCGGCGGTATGGTGAGCGCCACCGTCACCGGCCAGATGGAGATCACCGCGATCACGATCAACAAGGACGTGGTGGACCCCGAGGACGTGGAGATGCTGCAAGATTTGGTACTTGCCGCCGTGCGCGAGGCACTGGAAAAGGCAAAGAACCTGCAACAAGAGAAGATGAGTGCCGTAACGGGCGGCATGAACCTGCCGTTCTAGCCTGGTGTTTGCCAGCCAGCCAGGCGCCGGCTCGATCGCCGAGCCGGTTGCCCATCTCATCGATCAATTGGGCAAGCTACCAGGGGTTGGTCCCAAGACCGCGCAGCGGCTTGCCTACTTCATTTTGCGCCAACCCACGGAGGAGGCGCGGTTGCTGGCCGAAGCGATCATCCAGGTGAAGGAGAAGATCGTCTACTGCAGTATCTGCCGTAACCTGACGGAGGATGATCCCTGCGCCATCTGCGCCAATCCCGGCCGTGACCAGGGCGCGATCTGCGTGGTTGAGCAGCCTCTGGATATTCTCGCCCTGGAACGGGCCCATAGCTATCATGGGCTCTATCATGTGCTGCACGGCGCCCTCTCGCCGATGGATGGGATTGGGCCGGGAGAATTGAAGATCGACCAGTTTCTGCTTCGCGTGACGACTGGAGGCATTCAAGAAGTCATTCTGGCCACCAATCCCACCATGGAGGGCGACGCCACCGCCATGTACCTGACCCAACGTCTCCAGGGCCTGCCACTCAAGGTCACGCGCCCTGCCCGCGGGCTCCCCATGGGCGGCGATCTCGAGTTCGCCGATGACCTCACGCTTCGCCAGGCGTTGGAGGGACGGCGCGAGTACCGGTAACTGGTACAGGCCGCCCGCTTGGTCCCCTGGTCCTAATCCACACAAATCCATCGGCATACTTGCCAATCCAATCGCGCCGCAGTACCGTACCCTATGGATACATCATCGCCGGACCATGGGCGATGGGGCCGGAGGGTGTGATGCAGGTTGCGACGGATGGGTACGATATCACGGCACGGAAAGTTCACCAGGCGATCTGTTTTGCCCTTTTGGTGATTGCCTTTCTGGTGGGCGCGGCGCATGGCGTCTGGTTGGTGGGGTT
>JANWHO010000274.1 GCA_025450375.1 Chloroflexota bacterium | reverse complement strand
TCCCGAGTCGCGCCGGGGTGAGACGAACCGTCGCTCGGTACGCGGGGTTGGCACGGAAATCCGAGGGTGAGGATTCAAGAGATCCTGTGGCTGTTCTACGGGAAGACATCCAATGGTGTTCCCACCCCTTACGCTAATACTACACGCAATAGACTGCACTGTCTTTCCCCTCCAACCTCAGCCGGGGGGCCCGCGCCTTACTCCAACCGCACCGTGCGCTATTCGCGGGCGCTCAGGGGAGCGCGCTGTCCCTGAACCGCCGGCCTACGCGTCTGGTTTCTCAACTCAGCATGCCCCAACGGCACCTGCCGGTGCCAGGGCGTGTCGATCTCCGTTATGCTACCGGCTGGGCCTGATCTACCGCTTGCCCTGGATCGAATATATTCCGCGGTGACTGGAGGTTGGTCGTGCGCGTGTCTCCCGATAGGTCACGGGCAATCAGTGTAGGCGGTCCGGTGTCGGGCACGGCGCTTGGGCCAACGCTGATCCATGAACATATCTTCATCGATCTCGATGTGTGGCTGACGCCGCCGCTCACCGATGAGGCGCGGCGCCAGGCCGAACAGCCGGTTGGGCCGGAAATCGCCGCGCCGCTTCGATACGATCCGTTCAGCGTGCGTGATAACCTGCACCTCGACGACGATGATCTGGCCCGTGACGAGCTTTCCCTCTTCGCCGCGGCCGGTGGCCGCACGGTGGTGGATCTCACCTTGCCCGACATTGGTCGTGATCCGGTACGCCTCCGCCGTGTCGCGGCGCGCACCGGTCTCACGATCGTCATGGGCTGCGGCCACTACATCGACGGCGCTCATCCGCCTTCGCTGGCCGGTGAGGACGTGGAGATGATTGCCCTGCGCCTGCTTACCGATTTGCGCCAGGGCGTGCCGGTTACGGAGGGGCCGCCAGTGCGCGCCGGGGTGATCGGGGAGATCGGCACCTCGGACCCCATTACGGCGCGAGAGCAGCGGGTGCTGGAGGCCGCGTCGGCAGCGCAGCATCAGACCGGCGCGCCGCTGTTTATCCACCTGGATCCCTGGGGACGCGCCGGACACCAGGCGCTGGATATCGCGGAGAAGGCGGGGGCCGATCTCCAACGGGTTGTCCTCTGCCATCTCGACCCTTCGCTGCCCGATACCGCGTATCACCGCTCGCTGGCCGAGCGGGGCGCCACCATCTGCTACGATATCTGGGGCGACGAAGCCGACTATGGCGGCAAGGGTATGCCGACCGACGCTCAGCGCATCGACGCCCTGGAAACAGCCATCCATGAGGGATGGATCGATCGGGTGGGGGTGGCGCAGGATGTCTGCACCAAGACCCAACTCCGCCGTCACGGCGGCGCGGGTTACGCGCACCTGCTCACGCGCATCGCCCCGGAACTGGCCCGGCGCGGCCATGGACCCGAACTGATCCGTTTGTTGTTGGAAGAGACTCCCCGGCGCCTCCTGGCCTGGGCCTGAGAAAGGACAGCGCGATGCGCGTCTACGACTCCGCCACCATGACCGCGGAGGAGCGCCGCATGATCCTCGGCCGCTCCACCGCGTCTATCTTCAAAGCCGAGAATCTGGACAGCGTGCGCGCGATCTACGACCGCGTGCGGCGGGACGGTGACGCCGCGCTGGTGGAGGCGCTGGAACGCTACGATGGGGTCACTCTCCGCGCGGAGGAGATCAGGGTGACGGCAGAGGAGATCACGGAGGCGGTCCGCCAGGTGCCGGAGTCGGTACAGACTGCCGTGACGGCCTCCATCGCGGCGGTCCGGCGCTACAACGAGCGGTTGCTGGAGGGCAGTTCGTGGCTGGAAACTTTCGCGCCCGGCGTGGTCCTGGGTGAGAAGAGCACGCCGATCGATCGGGTCGGACTCTACGTGCCCTGCGGCAAAGGCTCATTCCCCTCGGTGCTGGTACAGATCGCCACGCCTGCCGTGGTCGCCGGCGTGGCGGAGATCGCCGTGGTCCTGCCGCCGGTGAAGGGGCGGGGAAAGGCGGTCGATCCAGCCGTACTGGTGGTGGCCGCGCAGCTCGGTCTAACCGAGATCTACCGTGCCAACGGACCGGCCGGCGTCGCCGCCCTGGCAATCGGCACCGCGACGATCCGGCGCGTGCGGAAGATCGCCGGTCCCGGCTCGCAGGCGGTCACCGCCGCCCAGATCCTGGCCCAGCTCGAAGGCGTGGAGGTCTCGCTGCTCTTCGGGCCCTCCGAGAGCCTGATCCTGGCGGACGACAGTGCCGATCCACGAGTCCTGGCCGCGGACTATCTGAACGAGGCCGAGCATGGTCCTGATTCCGCCTCGCTCCTGGTCACGCCGTCTCGTGACTTGGTCGATGCCGTGGCGCGCGAGGTGCGAACGCAGCTTGCCGCGTTGCCGGAGTGGCGGCGCGCCTTCGCCGAGGCCGCCATCAGCACCTACGGTGGGGCGATCGTCGTGCGCGACCTGGAGGAGGGTATTGCCTTCGCCAATGAGTACGCGGCGGAGCACATGCAGGTGGCTACCCGCGACCCCCTGTTCGTGCTGGGCAAGCTGGAGAACGCCGGCGAGATCCTGCTGGGTCAGGAGACGCCCATCAGCGCCGCCAATTTCGCGATTGGTGTACCGGCGACCCTGCCGACCGGCGGCTTTGCCCACGTGAGTTCGGGAGTCACCGCCCACAGCTTCCGCAAGCGCGGCTCGATTGCCTACCTGAGCCGCGAGGGTCTGTCACCGATGGCTCAGACGGTGATCGCGCTGGCCGAGCATGAAGGCTTTCCCCAGCACGCGGCAGCCATGCGCATCCGTGGTCTCGGCGTGAACGAGCACTGAGAGGAAGCGTGTATCATATCGGCGGGCCTTGTATCATCCTGAGTTCTTGAAGGAGACAGCGAATGACGCGGCGACCGGTATTCTTCCGCGGCATGCGGACAGTGGCGACGGCCCTGATGGTGACCAGCCTGCTGGCGGGCGGAGCCGGCGGCCTTGGACGGGTCTCGGCTCGGCCGGCCGCGTTGCCCTCGCTCAAGATGGGCACGGAGCCCTGGATCGGCTATGGCCCCTGGTGGATCGCGCAGGCGAAGGGCTTCTTCAAAAAAGAGGGGCTCGATGTCCAGATCATCACCTTCCAGCAGGATGCCGATCTGAACGCGGCGCTCGCCTCGGGCAACACGCAGGTCGCCAACATCGCCACCCACACCTCGATCAAGCTGATCCTCAATAACCATCTGCCGATCACCCCCGTGCTGCTTCTGGATGATTCCGAGGGCGCCGACGCGATGCTCGGTAGCGCCTCGATCAAAACGCTCAACGATCTGCGCGGCAAGACGGTCGCCTACGAGTTCGGGACCACCAGCGATCTCCTCTTCCACTATGCGCTCCTGCATGCGCATATTCCCGTGAGCGCCGTGAAATCCCAGAACATTCCCGCCGCGGACGCGGCCACGGCCCTGGTGGCTGGGCGGGTCGATGCCGCCGTAACCTACGAGCCGTACATCAGCTCGGTGGCCGGAAAGGGGAAGGGCATCCATGTGTTGTATAGCAGCAAGGTCGCGCCCGGCCTGATCGGGGACTTCATGGTGGCCAACAATAGCCTGATCAAGAATCACCCCGAGGAAGTACGGGCGCTGCTGCGGGCCTGGAACGATTCGATGACCTATTGGGCGCGGAACTACGCCGACGGCGTGGCGATCATGGCCAAGGGCGTGGGCAGCTCGCCGTCCGACCTCAAGACAACGCTGGCCGGCGCCGTGATCTACACCGTTGCCCAGAACAAGAGCCTGGCCAAGGGCCTGATCCAGAAACGCTATCGGATGGTCAACGAGGTGCTGCGCTCTACTGGGGTGGTGAAGAGCACACTCAACCCGGCGACCACGCTCAACTTCTCCTTCCTGCCGTAGAGGGAGTGATGCGCCGGCTTTTCCGTATCCGTGAAGACATTCCGCGGCCGATCTATCTGGCGGTAGCCACGTTTTCGTTGCTGCTGATCCTGGTGATCTGGATCGGGCTCAGCTATGCCCGTCTGGTGGATCCCCTCTTTCTCCCGACGCCCGGCGACGTGCTGGGCAAGGCCGGCAACGAGATCGGCGACGGCACGCTCTGGTCCGATATGGGCGCCAGCGTGTACCGCATCGGCCTTGGCTTCTTGATCTCTACCCTCTTCGCCATCCCGGTCGGGGTGATCATGGGCAGCTACAAGATCGGGGAGAGCTTCTTCGAGCCGCCGATCGATTTGATCCGCTACATGCCCGCGGTGGCCTTCGTGCCGTTGGCGATCCTATGGGTCGGCACCGGCGACACGGAAAAGCTGTTGATCCTGTTTATCGGCACGTTCTTTCAGGAAGTATTGCTGATCATGGACAACGTGAAGGCGGTGCCGCGGACCCTGATCAACGTGGCCTACACTTTCGGGCTGCGGCAGTGGGAGGTGCTCCTGCGCGTGATCGTGCCCGCGTCGCTGCCGGGCATCGTCGATACCTTGCGAATCACCATGGGCTGGGCCTGGACCTACCTGGTGGTGGCCGAGCTGGTGGCGGCGGAGTCGGGCCTGGGGTTCCGCATCATGCAAGCCGAGCGGTATCTCGACACCGCGACAATGATCCTTGGCGTGCTGGTGATCGGCCTGCTTGGCTTGATCATCGACTTTATTTTCAAGATCATCTATGCGCGGTGCTTCCCGTACATGCGGACGCAGAACGGATGAGTGACGCGAACAAGCTGTGCGCCAGCGGCGTACGCAAGACCTTTGGCGGCGGCAAGAGCGCGGTCGTGGCAGTGGAAGACGTGACCATGGCGGTAGCCGAGAACGAGTTCATCAGCATCGTCGGTACCTCCGGCTGCGGCAAGTCCACCTTCCTCAATATGGTGGCCGGGCTTATCGAGCCGTCTGGCGGGACGCTCACCATCGATGGGCGCCCAATCACGGGGCCGGGACTGGATCGCGGCATGGTGTTCCAGAGCTACACCCTGTTCCCCTGGCAAACCGTGCTGAGGAACGTGGTCTTCGGCCTCAGCAAAAAGGGATTCGCGCGGAAAGAGCGTCTGGAGATCGCCCACCGCCATATCGCGATGGTCGGTCTCACCGGCTTCGAGAACGCCTACCCATCGCAGCTCTCGGGCGGCATGCAGCAACGCGTGGCGATCGCCCGTGCCCTGGCCTACAACCCCTCGATCCTGCTGATGGACGAGCCGTTCGGCGCCCTCGACGCGCAGACCCGCGGCCTGATGCAGGAGTTGCTGTTGCGCGTGTGGGAGGAGCACCGGGTCACCGTGCTGTTCATCACCCACGATGTCGACGAAGCGATCTTCCTTTCCGATCGCATCTATGTGATGACGGCGCGGCCGGGCCGGATGAAGGCGGAGATCCCGGTTACCCTGCCGCGGCCCCGGCACTACGATGTGCAGACCAGCCCGCCGTTCATCGCTCTTAAGCGCCAGGTGATGGACCTGATCCGCGAGGAGAGCATGCGTAGCATCGCCCACGCGGAGCGGCTCGGTAACCTGGCGTGAGACAATCATACACGTGGCATGCCCTGAGCCCTCGAGTGGGCTGGAAATAGCCTCCGTTGGAAATCGGGCGCATGGCCGGCTTAGGTAGAGAAGAGGAGCACTGATGAACGATGAGACGGCCGCTCAGTTTGGCGTCCAGGTTAGCGTTGACGGCTCCGGCTGCGTACGGGTGCGGCGAGAGACGCGTGAGTCGCTGACCGAGGTGGTGCTTGATGGTGGAGCACGCCGGGAGGGCGCGATCGATACCGGTCTTGCCTTCTTCGACCACATGTTGGAGACCATCGCCTGGAACGCCTGCCTCAACCTGGATATTCACTTCAGCCATAAACGCTACCGGCTCACCCATGTGATCACCGAGGACATCGGCCTCACCGTTGGCCATGGCCTGGCGCGCCTGGCGCGGGAGCGCCTGCCGGGCGGGATCAACGGCGCGGGCTCCGGCACCATGGCCATCGACGAGGCGATCGCCCTGGCGCTGATCAGCTTCGAGGGGCGCGCGAATACCTTCTATGATCTCGGCACCCCCGCCGCGGGCCTGGAGCGGGTCGAGGATATGTTATCCGCCGATCTCTATGCCTTCTTTGACGGATTGGCCCAGGGCGCGCGGGCCACCATCCATCTGCGCTCTCTCCAGGCCAAAGATCCCCACCACCTCTGGGAGAGCGTCTTCCGCGCCTTTGGCGTGGCTCTGCGGATGGCCCTGACCCGGAACGAATGGCGGGCCGGACTGACCGCCGGCATCAAGGGTACCCTGGACTGATGGCCCTGGCACGGTTCGTTGGACGCACGGCGCTGATCGCGGGCGGCAGCAGCGGCATCGGCCTGGCAACCGCCGCGCGTCTGCTGGGGGAGGGCGCGCGCGTGGTGATCAACGGGCGTGACGCCGAACGGATCGACGCGGCGCTCAACCGGCTCGATGGGCTGGGGGCGGTGAGCGGCATTGCCGCCGACCTCAGCGATGAGACCGACGTTGAACGCCTGGTGGCCCAGGCACGGGAGCGGTTGGGCCGCATCGACGTGCTGGTCAACAGCGCCGGCATCGACGGGGCGGGTGCCGCGGTCCTTGATCTCACGGCGGTGGGTTGGCGCCGGGTGCTTGAGGTCAACCTGACTGGACCGTTCCTCCTGGCGCGCGCGGTAGCGCGTGTGATGGTCGGAACCGGGGGCGCCATCGTCAACGTCGCCTCGCTTAATGGCCTGGCCGCGGAGCCGCGGTTCGCCGACTATAACAGCGCCAAGGGAGGACTAATACTCTTAACCAGGTCACTGGCCGTTGACCTGGTGGATGAGCGGATCCGCGTCAATGCCGTCTGTCCCGGCTACATCCTCACTCCCATGACCGAGCACTACGCGGCGGACCCCCAGACGGGCGCCGCGATCCGTGAGGCCATTCCCATGCGCCGGTTTGGCGACCCAGCCGAGGTGGCCGCCGCGATCGCCTTCCTGGCCTCCT
>JANWHO010000273.1 GCA_025450375.1 Chloroflexota bacterium | reverse complement strand
TGGGCAGCCAGCCCGCTGACCAGCCGCTCGGCTCGCGCCGTGAAGATACCCCGCCCGGAGTGGCCCATGAAGAGGCCGCCGATCACCTGGCCCGACCTGGCGATCACGGGCACCGCGAGATAACTTCGCACCGGAAGGTGTCCCGGCGGTAAGCCATGATATGGCGCGTTCAGCCCGTAGCGCGGATCCTCGGTCACGTCATCCAGCCGTACAACTCCCTCGCCCCGAAAGGTGGGACCGAAGATGGCGGTATTCCGTGGAATAGGGTAGTGGGTGAAATCCTCCCGGCGCGCTCCGGCGAGCGCGTAGAGTTGGTAGGCGTCTCCACGCTCATCAACGCTATTGTAGAAGAAGGCGCCGACCTGGGCCCCGCTCAGAGCTGTCGCGGCATCGGTTACCGCCTGCGCCAGGGCCTCCAGATCAAGTTCCGCCGTCAGTAGCCTCCCGACGTGGTTAATGGTCTCCAGAGTCTCGGTTTCCTCGCGCAAGGCATCGTCAGCCCGCTTGCGCGCGATGGCGATACCCGCCAGATGGGTGGCGGTTTCAATCAACTGGAGGTTCGGCGGCTTCGGGTCGCGGGGCTCACGGTAGTACATGCCAAAGGATCCAAGGATATTGCCTCCGGCAGCCACGATGGGGATGGAATAGCAGGTACGAAGGCCGTGGCTCAAGGCCAGGGGGCGCCATTGGCCCTCCCAGCGGTGGTCGGTGGCGACATCCTCGACGATGACGTTCACCCCAAGATGCGCGGCCCTGCCGCAGGGTCCGAAGTACAGCGGCGTAATCGGGGCGTGCGCGAGCGAATCGATGAAGCTGTCCGGAAGACTGGGGGCGAGGCCGAGGTTGAACCGCTCACATTCGGGGTCGCGGACGAGAATCGAGCAGAGCATGCCATCGGATTGGTCCTCGATCAGGCGGATTAAGGCGGTGAGCACGTCAGCCAGCGCCGCCCCCGTGGCGATCGCTTCAAGTATTTGCTTCTGCCCGCTCAACAAGGCTTCGGCGCGGGCGCGTTCGGTCACATCAATGTTCACCCCGACCACCCGAGTCGGGATGCCGGCCTCGTCCCGGACAATCGTTCCCTGGGCGGAAAGAATTCGGACGCTGCCGTCGGGCCAGATTACCCGGAACGTCGTGGCGAGGCCGCCATTGTCCGGCGCTGTCCCTCGCACCGCCTCGTCCATGCCGTCCCGGTCGAGGGGATGGACGAGGCGCAACCAGTGGTCATACGTGCCGCCGAACGTCCCCGGCATGAGACCGTAGAGGGCCTCAAGCTGCGTGGTCCAGGTAACCTGGCCAGTTGTGGTGTCCCACTCAAAGGTGCCGATGTGTCCCGCTTCCTGGGCCATGGCCAGCCGCTTCCGCGCTGCCTCCGCCTCATCGCGAGCGGCGCTCGCCGCCAACCGCGCTGCTTCGAGCCCGCGCGCCTGCTGCTGCAACATCGCGATAGCACGGAGGCGGTCATCGGTGGTGGGAAGTGCCGTATAGCTCTCGGCGGGGATGACGCGGGCGTGGGCCGCGCACACATCACCAATCGCGGCGGCTCCGGTCTCTCCATTCAGGCTCTCCAGGGGATAGGCGCAGAAAAGCGCGAAGGGGAGCCGTGCCCTCAGATCATTCCAGAGCTCTTCCAGGCGAACGGCGGCCGCGTAGTTCCCCTCCACCGCTAGAAGCGCCACCATCTCACCGAACGCGCGCACACGGCGCCCGCCCTCGGAAGCCCGCGTGATAACGCCCCCCACCACATCGGTGAATCGCCCGGGTTCCGGCCTTCCCTCGTCCATGATGAACGCCAGCATCTCGTCCGCGTCCAGGAAAACGTATCGACCATCGGCTTGCGTGGCGTCCAGGTCCAGCCCGTCGGCTCGCAGGCGATCCTCCAGACCAGAACGGTGGGCAGCCGTCGCGATCACCACCGCGGCATCGCCGGCGCGCAGAGTGGCGCCGACGAAGTCCTTGACCGCGTCAAGGAGGAAAGCATCCACGTCGTAGAACTGCACGAAATGCTCGGGCGGATCCATGCCGCGCCAGTCGATCCTCGGCGCGGCGCTCCGGCGCTGACCGGCGTCTACCCTCGTGCCCCGAGCGACCCATGATCGGGGTTTGGCGGTCGCGCGCTCGTCCAGAAGCCACTCCAGATCCTGGCGCCGAATACGCGTCGTCCGCTGCCCCAACCGGGCCGCGGGGAGGTAGCCCGCATTGATCCAGCGCCAGACGCTCACTCGGCTGACGCCCAACAAGTCGGCGGCCTGGGCAATGCCAAAGTAGTCACGTTCGTCAGTGGATCCCGGTACTGGGGCAGTGGATTCTTGCGGCATAGTCATCCGTTGGGTCCATTCGCATGTATCGTGGCGTAACGCTCTTGTTTCACAGCATAACATAGGGCTCTCTCGGGATCAACGAACAGACGTATCTTTTCGTGCCCCGTGAGTGCGGGATTGCTTTTGATCAGCTTGGCGGCCACTCGCTCCTACTGGCGCTCTCGGCCACGCCCTTGATGCGTGCCCGCCCCTCCCCTGCTCACCTGAAGATCGCGGCGAGCGCCGCCACCGCCGGTTTCGGCTCTCCGTGAAAATCGACGATAGCAGTATTGGTTGGGCAGGGGAACCCGTCATGACCCATCCAGATGATCAGGCCGCCACAGCGGGGGAATCGCTCCTTGCAGGCGCGAGCGGCGATGGCGAGCGCCCGCGCCTGGCGCTGCCGGCTCCAGGTGACGTACTCGCCCAGGTCGCCTGGCTCACGCCCGTGCTCCCGAACAAACTCCGCCCATTCGATCCACCAGGAGACGCGGTTCCACAACGGGTTGGCCGTGGTGCCGGGGACGGCGGGCCACGTCCCCCGGTACTGCTCGATCAGTGCCGCCGGGCTGGCCCCTGGGGCCCCGGTCTCCGACCGGAAGAGCGCGTCGTCGTGTTCCCAGTATTGGGTCCACTCCTGCTCCAGATCCCCGACCGCCTGCCACGGCCCATGCACGTCCCAGTGCAGTCCCTTCCCGAAGTCCTCCGCCGCCGCCATGAACCGGGGGCCACTGGACGAGGTGGGGAGGAAGCGGTGGGTTGGGTCCATCTCCGTCACGATTCGCGCCAGATGCGCGATCAGCGGATGGGTGGCATCCACCGGTTTCCCGGACCCTACTCTGTCGCCATCAAGGCTGCCCTGCAGTTCATTGCCGCCGCACCAAACGCAGCACGAGACATGATGGCGGCGCCGAACGATGTATGAGCGGGCGATCTCCCCCAACTCGGCGATCACCGCCGGATCCTCGGGCGGCCAGTTGTCGAGCCCGGAGGAGGACAGGGGAAACTCCTGCCAGACTAACAGCCCCAGTTCATCGCACAGAGAAGAGAAGATTTCCTTTTCCAGCCCGGCACCGCCCCAGACACGGAGAATATTGCAACCCATCCGCTGGTAAAGAACCAGCCGTTGGCGATACTGCTCGCCAGTCACATCGGCGAAGTTTGCCCGGATCGGGGTCCAGTTCACTCCCTGCAGGAAGATTGGTCGCCCATTGATCACGCACAGCCAGGGATCGGCGCCGGCGGGCGCGCCTTCACACTGCTCCCAGCGCAGGTTCTTAAAGCCCATCCGGCGCTCGATCATGTCCTGTTCCGCCCCCGAACGGTCAAGAAGGCGGCAACGCAGGGTGTACAGCGGTTGGGGGCCGGCGCCGTTCGGCCACCAGGGTTCCACCGCCAGGCCATCCCAGTGAATACCCGCCTGGAGATCAGCCGCCGGCCGCGCTTCCTCGCGGATCACCCGCTCCCCGCGCGTAAGAGTGAATTGTACGCGGGCGTCCTCGGCTCCCCACACGTCCGCGCGGATGTCCAGCGCGCCCTGTCCGCCCGCGTCAAGCGACGCCGTGCAGACCAGTTCCGCGATCTCCGTCCCATCGGACACTTGTAGTTCCACGTCGTCCCAGATCCCGGTCTGCACCAGCCGAGGCATCCAATCCCAGGTGTAGTTGAAGCGAGGTTTCCAGTCGGTGATTGTGGAGGTAGCGCCGAACTGGCCCAGCCAGCGCGGCGGCAGGTCGAAGACAATCCGCACCGTATTCCCCTGGTCGCGTAGGAACGGTGTGAGGTCGAACTCATGGGGACGGAAGGCGCCGCGGAACGTGCCGGCGTCCTGACCGTTGACCAGCACCCAGCCGCTATAATCCAGTCCCAGGCAGCGGAGGCGGACGCGCCGCCCGCGTTCCAGCCAACGATCGGGGAGGGCGACCGCGTAGACCCAGTGTCGATTCTCCACCCACTCGCAGTCCCGCGACTGAAGGCCAATGGTCCAGTCCGGCAGGTGGCCGGTCGCGCGGAGGGCCTGTTGCACCGAGCCAGGCACGGGGGCGGGGATAGGCGGGATGTCGGCCCCGCCCGACTTCCCGGTCTCCATGGCGCGCTGCACCCGCCAGAGATACGGCGTCCAGCCGGTGAGGGTCCAGGGGAGGGTGGAGAGACTATGGCGCGCGATCATGTAGCGGTCTCCAATCCAAGGGGGCGTTCGAGCCCATCGCACGATTCCCAGCCACGGTTTGGCCGGCCGCGGGCAGTCCGCACGCCGTATGATCCGATCGGCATCCCTTCCGAGCCGCCGGGAAGGATCACAACGCCGGGCCGGCCCTCCAGTTCCAGCAGCCGCGCCACCAGATCGTCACTGTCCTCGGCCCCCTTGAGCCAGGCCAACACGGTCGTATCCGCCTGGATCCCGAACAGTCCCGCCCGCCAGGGCGCGCGCCCCTCGCGCGCCACATGGGGAGTAACCACCGGGGGACGGAGCAACTCCTCGGCCAGCCAATAGGCTTCAACCGCCCCCACCGCCGGCCCGGCCCCCATGCGGATGGTGAAGGAGTGCGCGCCCTGATCCTGGAACAGATACTCCCCGGCTGGGGCCAATTGATATGGATCGTGGTGCGCGAAGGCGGGCGAGCGCAGCGCGGTGATGTACAGGGTCGTCCCCTCGGCGGTATAGGCGTATTTGCTCTCATTCGCCAGGGCGATCCCATAGCCGGTCCCGGCCTCGGTAGCCAGCACCCACCGCTGGCCCGGCCACTCCCGCCCGTCGGCCGGCCGCTCGATCGAGCCGTACGGGATCTCGCAGCGAAAGGTGGGAGCGGCGAGCGCCAGGGGATAACACAGGCGGAGCAGCTTCCGCCGCGCCCGCCAGTCGATTTGGACCCGGATTTCGATCGGCTGGGCGGGGTCCGCGTGCATCAGGTAGGTGCTGGTGATCGTGCAGTCCGCCCCCCGGCAGTGGACCCGCAAGGCGGCCCGGATCGGCCCCGTCTCCAGCACCTCGACGCGCTCGCAGGTGGGCGAGTTGCCCATGAGCCCAAAGCGGTCGATGCCGTGACTCCAGGTATCGCTGGGATCATCGACCACGATCGGGAGGTGGCCGACGCCCGCCAGCAGATCGCGTCCCGTCGCGCGGTCGATCCAGTGGTCGATCCCTCCCGCCACCGGGTCGATCTCCAGCCGCCAGCGCGCGTTCTCCAGGGCCGTGTCGGTGGCGCTCAACCCTAAGGAGGACACTGGCGCCGGCGTGCCGAGCACGAAGCGGAACATCGTATAGCCGCACGCGGGGACATCCGGCGCGAGAAGGAGGCGCCGCACCCCGTTCGCGTAGCACTCGGAGGGGAGATCCTGGAATGGCACCTCGTTCCCCGCGTGATCGAGAAGGCGGCGCGGTTCCTTGCTTTGCCAGACCAGCCATGGTTCATACTCGATGGGCACTCGCTGGGGGGCGCCAGTCAGATTGAAGACCAGGAACGTGGCGTCGGTTGGTTCGGGCGCCTGCGCCACGCCGGCCGCCAGCCGGCGGATCGCTCCGTTGAGGATCGCGTCAGCCCCCTGCACCACCCCGCCGAGCGCCTGCAGGGCGTCGTTGGTGGCGCTGGGGATGCTGGTCCCAGCCAGGATGTCGTGGAACTGGTTGAACAGCAGGCTTTCCCACAGCTCGCGAAGTTTCGCGTGGGGATACGTCGCGCCCACCCGCGCCATGGCCAGGGCGCAGGCGGCCTCCGCCTGGCTTAGTCGCGCCTCGGCTTGCCGATTGAGCGCCTTGAGGGCCGAGACGGCGGCATAGCATCCTATCGCGTGATACTGGAGGTCGCCCCCTACCTCGGGGCGCTCCACCGCCGCCACCGCCGCGAAGTAGCGGTTCGGATCGCTGAAGGCGATTGCCAGGCCGTCCGCCTGGGCGTCGCGGATCACCGCCAGGTCCGCCCGCGTGGGGCCGCCCCCATGATTCCCTACTCCATAAAAGCACATGAAGGGGTAGCCGCCCGTCCGGGCCAGATCGGCGTCATGCTCGATCCGTTCGCGGAGCGCCTGATGCACGGTGGTATACGCGACCTGGATGCGGAAGGCGGCGACCCGCGATCCGTCCGGCGACACCCAGTCGAAGAGGGCGCCCGGCAAGCTCTTTTCATGTTCTTGCGGGCGCATGAACACATAGGACTCGAAGCCGGTGTGGCGGAGGAGCATGGGGAGGGTCGCGGCATGGCCGAACGAATCGACGTTATAGCCCACGTTCACCTCAACCCCGAAGCGCTCGCGGAAAAAGCGCTTCCCCAGAAGCGCCTGGCGGATGAACGCCTCGCCGTGGGGAAGATTGCAGTCGGGCTGGATCCACCAGCCATTGACGATGGCCCAGGAGCCGCGGCGGACCAGGGTCTGAATCCGAGCGAACAACGATGGATCGTAGACCTCGATCCAGCGGTAGAGCGCGGCCTCGCCGCGGGTGAAGACCACTCCCTCGTGCGCTTCCAGCAGCTCCACGGCGGCCCAGCAGGTGCCGATCGCCTCGGCGCAGCCCTCCGGCCAGCGCCACAGCCAGACCGGATCGATATGCGCGTTCCCGATCATATGGAGCAACGGGCTCGGCTCGGCTGGTCCCTCCATCTCAGCCTTCCACCGGTTCACGCGGCGGACTGGCGGGAAGGATCGCGTCCTCGGTGGATGCCGCCCGCGCCGTGCCCGCCATCAATTCCCGCGCGTGAAAACAGGCCGCCCGGTGGCCCGGCGCCATCTCCTCCAGGGGCGGGATCTGCTGCCGGCAAATGTCGGTCGCGTAGAGACACCGGGGATGGAACTTGCAACCGGCGATCGCCGCCGGGGTGGTGGGTGGCTCCGCCGAACGAACGGGCAAAGGCCGGTCGAGACCAGTGCCGGTGGGGTCCGCCACCGGGACGGCGGCCAGCAGGGCCTGGGTGTAGGGGTGCAGCGGCCGGGCGATCACCGCCGAGGTGGGGCCAATCTCCACCACATGGCCCAGATACATCACGGCGGTGGTCTGCCCCTGGGCGAAGTAGCGGACCACCCCGAAGTCGTGCGAGACGAACAGATATGCGTTGTTGAGCCGCCGCTGCATGGCGAGGAGGATGTTCAGCAATTCGACCCGGAGCGAGACATCGACCATGGAGACCGCCTCGTCGGCGATGATCACCGTGGGGTCGAGGGCCATGGCCCGCGCCATGCTCACCCGTTGCCGCTGGCCGCCGCTCAACTGGTGCGGATATTTGTCGCGGTAGTCCGCCGTGGGGGCCAGGCCAATCGCGGTCAGCAGTTCATCCACCTTGAGCCGCTGTTCGCCCCGGCCACGGGCGATCTTATGCCGCCGAAGGGGAGCGGACAGGGTGTCGAATACGGTGCGGGTGGGGTTGAGCGAGGCATAGGGATCCTGGTGGATATATTGCACGCCTCGGCGGTAGACCAGATACTCGGAGCGGCCCAGCCGGCGGAGGTCGCGGTTCTCGTACCGCACCCGGCCTTCGGTCGGGACCACCACGTCGGCGGCGATTTTGGCCACTGTCGTTTTCCCACAGCCACTCTCCCCCACCAGGGCCAGGATGCCGCCCGGTTCGAGGGAGAGCGAGACATCGAACAGAACCTGGTGCCCGCGTCGGGCCCCATAGGTGCCGCTTTGCCCGTAGGAATGGGAGATATGCTCCAGTTCAAGTAGGCCCATCTCACACCACCTCGCGCCAGTGATGGCAGGCCACGAAGTGCCCTTGCTCGGTCTCGATCAGGGGCGGCTCGACCCGCTGGGATAGCTCGTCGGCCAGCGGACAGCGGGGATGGAATCGGCACCCGGCCGGCGGGTTGACCAGATCCGGCGGGGCGCCGGGGATGGCGCGCACCTCGGAAAGGTCGCCGGCCAGGGTAGGGACCGCCCGAATCAACGCCTGGCTATAGGGATGATGGGTATGGAAGAAAATCTCCCGCAACGGACCCGTCTCCACCAGCCGCCCGGCATACATCACCCCCACTCGGTCGGCGATCTCGGAGATCAGGGCCAGGTCATGAGTGATGAACAGCATGGTCAGACCGAGACGCCGGCGAATGTCCTTGAGGATCTGGAGAATGGCGCGCTGACTGAGCACGTCGAGCGCGGTGGTCGGCTCGTCCAGAATCAGCAGTCGGGGCCGGAGCAGTAGGGCCATCATGATGCTCACCCGCTGCTTCATGCCGCCGCTCAGCTCGTGGGGATAGGCCCGAAGCACCCGCGCCGGGTCGAGCCGCACCCATTGCAGCCCTTCGGCGGCGCGGGCCAGGGCCTCTTTCTCGGAGATCCGTTCGTGGGCGAACACGGTGTCGAGCACCTGGTCTCGGATCCGCATGATCGGGTTAAGCGTATTGAGGGCAGATTGAAAGACCATCGCGGCCTGTTTCCAGCGGAAACGGCGCAGGGTCTCGCCCCGGAGGCGGGTGATATCCATCTCGCCCTCGTGGCCGAACAGAATGCGCCCTCCCGCGATTCGTCCCGGCGCCGGCACCATGTTCAGCAGCGCGTAGGCCAGGGTAGATTTACCGCAGCCACTCTCCCCCACCAGCCCGAACAACTCGCCCTCGCGGAGGGTCAGACTCACCCCATCCACCGCGTCCAGCACCCCGCGGGCCAGGGTAAAGCGGACCCGCAGGTTCTCCACCCGCACGATCGGGCGCTCCGTCCCGCTGATCGGCGTATAGTCCACCGGCGCCGCCATCCGCGACTTCTCCTTGCCTAGCCCCGCAGCCGCGGGTTGAATACTTCCTCAAGGGCCCGCAGGAACAGGACCGAGCCTACCTGCAAGAGGACGATACAGCCCATGGGGGCGATCAGGTACCACATCCCGGCGGTCGAATAGAGCGCGCCAGCCTGGTAGACGGCGAAGTTGAGCATCAGGCCCCAGTTGACGGCGGTGAACGGGAGCACCCCAAGGAAAAAGAGTCCCACCTCGGCGTAGATCGCGGCGTTGAAGCCCAAGACGAAATTCATCGCCAAGTACGGCGCGATGTTCGGCAATAACTCGCGGAAGATAATGTGGACGCGGGTCAAACCTGAGATCCGGGCCGCCTCGACAAAGTCGCGCTCGACCAGCGAGAGCATCTGCGCCCGTATGGAACGGGCCAGGCCGGCCCAGTTGGTCACGCTCAGCACCAGGGCGGTGGGGAGCGGATCGCTGACCCGGAGAAACCCGGTAAGGACCACCAGCAAGGGGAAGCCCGGGATGGTCAGAAAGACATCGATCACCCGCATCAGCCAGGTATCGACCGCCCCACGGGCGAACCCGGCGATCATCCCCACCACGATCGCCACCCCGGTGGAAATGATCGAGACAAGCACCGCGACCAAGAGGACAGGCGTCGAGCCCGCGACAAGCTGCGCCCCCACGTCGCGCCCCGCGTAGTCGGTGCCGAACCAGTGGGCCAGGCTCGGGGCCTGATAGGCCAGCAGCGGGTTCTCCGTGGTGTCGTACTGGACGAGTTGCGGCCCCACGATGGCCATCAGGACAAAAAAGAGAAGAAT